>JAQSDP010000035.1 GCA_029945985.1 bacterium
GAGTCTCTCGTCGAGCAGAGTCGCAAACGCCTCGACAAGATGCTCGCCTGTGGCACGACGACCGCTGAGATCAAGACTGGTTACGGACTCAACACGGAAACCGAGCTGAAAATGCTGCGAGTGATCGAGGAACTAGACAAGACGCACCCGGTAGATCTGGTCCCGACATTTCTCGCGGCCCATGCCGTTCCGCCGGAGTTCAAAGGGAACACCGATGGTTATGTTGATCTTATCTGCGGCGAAATGCTTCCCGCAGCGTGGACATGGTACGGGAACTCGCATTTCGCTGCGAAGAAAACGCCGTTCTTTGCGGACGTATTTTGCGAGCGGAATGCCTTTGAACTCGCTCAATCTCAAAGAGTGCTGGAAACCGCTGCATCGCTCGGATTCCAGTCGAAAGCTCACGTCGATCAGTTTACAAATCTAGGCGGTTCTCGCTTCTCCATATCTTCGGGAGCCGCATCGATCGATCATCTCGATGCGATCTCGGATGGTGAAATAGCCATGCTCGCCAAAAGCGAAACCATTGGCGTTGTAATTCCAACCGAGAACTTCAGTGCCGGCAAAACGCAGTTCGCGAATGCCCGTCAGATGATCGATGCAGGATGCGCTATGGCCCTGTCGACCGATTTCAATCCGGGCTCCGCGCCGTGTCCTTCGATGCCGATGGCGATGGCGATCGCAACCCGGTATCAGAAGCTATTGCCGTCTGAAGCAATTAATGCTGCGACGATCAACGCCGCGTTCGCCATTCGGCGAGGAGAAACACACGGTTCGATCGAAATTGGAAAGACAGCAGACCTTCTCATTCTCGAGTCGCGCGACTATCGTCTGATCGCGTACGAGTTTGGCGGAAATCTCGTTCGTGAGTCCATCAAAGCCGGGCGACTTCTGACTGGAAGCTCGAAACGGAAAGCTGGGAGCTGGAATTAAAATATTGGATTTAATTATTAAAATCGTATTGGACGGCGAAAGCCTCACGTTTGATCAGGTTCTAGCCGTGGCATACAGCGCGCCTTATACGCATAGTGTCTCTTTGTCGGATCGGGCGAAGACCCGAGTTCAGCGGGCGGCCGATGCGGTCGATACGCTTCTTGAGCGGGGTGAGATCGCATACGGGATCACCACCGGTTTCGGGGCGTTCAAAGACAAGATCATCAGCCGCGAAGAGGTTGAGCTGCTTCAACGAAATATTGTTGTAAGCCATGCTGTTGGAGTCGGCGATCCGTTCGATACGCCGACCGTTCGGGCGATAATGCTCATCCGGGCCAACACACTCGCTCGCGGATTTTCAGGAATCAGACTCGAAACCCTCCAACTGATCATCGATTGCATCAATCACGGCGTCCATCCGATCATCCCTGAAAAGGGAAGCCTCGGAGCAAGCGGGGATCTGGCTCCGCTCGCGCACATTGCATGCGTGCTTATTGGCGAAGGAGAGGCGGAGTTCAACGGGGAAGTTCTCTCGGGCGCCGAAGCACTTGCAAAGGCTGGCCTCGGACCATTGACGCTTAAGGCCAAAGAAGGCCTTGCGCTGACTAACGGCACGACGATCATGACCGCCGTCGGGTTGCTTGAAACGGCGAGGGCAATACGACTGGCAGACCTTGCGGATCTTGCGGGCTGTCTCAGCCTGGAAGCACTTCACGGAACGCTGTCCGCGTTCGACGATCGTATCCATCAACTCCGGCCGCATCCTCGGCAGATCGAATGCGCCCGAAATCTCAGAAGGATCCTAGACGGCAGCGAATTCGTTCGCGGTTTCGACCCGACCAACGTGCAGGATGCGTATACCCTTCGCTGCATTCCTCAGGTCCACGGAGCGTGTCGCGATGCCGTCGCTTATGCCGAATGGTTACTGAAGATCGAACTGAATTCAGTGACAGACAATCCGCTCATCTTCCAAGACGATGATGGAAGAATCGAGGTCATCTCCGGCGGCAATTTTCACGGAGAACCGCTTGCCTTAGCTTTCGATTATCTCGCAATCGCACTCGCCGAGCTTGGAAACATCTCCGAGAGGCGAATAATGCGGCTAACGGACGAATCGTCGAATGCTCATGTGCTGCCGGCGTTTCTTACCGACCACGGCGGCCTCAACTCAGGCTTTATGATCGTTCAATACACCGCCGCCGCTTTGTGTACTGAGAATAAAGTCCTCGCGCATCCTGCTACTGTCGATACGATACCTAGCTCCGCGAACGTGGAAGATCACGTGTCGATGGGCGTCACGGCCGTTCTGAAATTGCGGCAGGTCGCGAAGAACCTCGAGATGATCCTGGGCCTCGAACTCTTCTGTGCTGCGCAGGGCATCGACTTTCGACGTGCCGAGATCGGCAGCGGCAAGAAGCTTGGCTTGGGTACGCAGGAAATTTATCAAAACATCCGGGAGCGAGTTCCATTCATCGAGGAAGACTGCTATATGAAAGCTCATATGGACCAGATAGCCGGCATCGTTCGCGAGTACGTTTCCCGGGAGTTGTAGATGAAACGAGAAGATTGGTCGCCATTCGCAAAACTTGCCTGCATCCCCCTCGAGGGGCTATATGAAGGCGAACTGCATCGGAGCAGGTCAGAGTATCTGGGTCTGGCAGATCATGCTCCGCTTCATATCAAGCCGCGCAGTTGGCGAGGTGGTGGAGGTAGTTCCAAATGAAAGGGATGCTTGGCCTCCTTTTGCTTTCTTCGTGTGCCATGGCGCAGTCGTCGCTTTTTCTCGAGGCTGCTGCAAAACGGGCGAAGACAACGACAGACAAATTTCTCGAAAAAGTCTGCGATCACGAAAAGGATCAAATTGCCAAACGCGTATTCTGGGAATATGGATCGGTATTCATCGCCGGCGAAAAGGTAAGAATCCCGAGGACTTGTGTCTTCAAGGATGAGGAATCGGTTCGCGACTTTCACGAGGAGTTAAAGCTGTCTTCGGCCCGGATCGGGGTCGCCGAGATAACTCTTCAGACTGAAGCAATGCGGTCGTTACTTGATGCGATCGATGAAGCGTGGGCCCAGCAGCTACGAATAACTCCTCTGGACGGAACCATCGCCGGTACCCGTGACTACCAAGACACGGTCCGTCTCTGGAGTTCGCGATTTAATCGAGCTCTCGATTATTGGGCGAGCCGTGGACGAATCAGGGAGTCGGAGGCCGATGCAGCTCGAAAGCTGGAGCCGCATGAACAGATCCCGCTTGTCATCAAATGGGAGCAAGCCCGACTCTGGTTCAGCACGGGTTTCAACAAATCCATTTTCACTTCTGTGGCGGCGCCTGGAACGTCCCAGCATCTGTCCGGACTCGCCTTCGACATTGTCGAGCATTCAAACAGCCGTGTCCGTTCTTTATTGAACAAACACGGCTGGTTTCAGACGATTCGAAGCGATGAGCCGCACTTCACATATCTAGGCCTTGCCGAAGCCGAACTCCCGGGCCGGGGCCTAGAGATGGTGATACACCGCGGCAACTTTTACTGGGTCCCGCGGTCTTCTCCGGCTAATTCGCGGCTAATCCGACGGGTTGCGGATAGCCCTTCCCGCGAAGGCCGGCAACCGCGACGGCAATCTCCTTCTTACCCTTGATGTTCCGCGTTACTGTCTTCGAAGTGTTCTTTTTCGTTTTTGTATCGGATTCTTCTTCAACCGCTTTTCCACTGGCGTCGACCGCCATCTGCGTCAATGCGTCGAGCAGTTGAGATCTTTCTGTCTCGGGCAGCTGATCAAAATTGACGCCATATGATTCTAACACCTTGCGAAGGTTCTCTTCCGTATTCGTGCCCCGCTCGTACACATCGCGGTATATCATCACACTTCCATTCTGGACCACAATCGTCTCATAACGGAGTTCGACCGGAACGGCGTTTGTCAGTTTTACTTCCTTGGTCTCGGTCTTGTTCTTTTCGTATCCCTTCACCTCATCGAGCGAGATCGGTGCTCCTGATAGAGACGAAAGCTGAACCGCAAAATCCTGTACCATAGGGCTAGTCAATCCAACGCATCCATGTGATGCAAATGTGCCCAATTTAGAAGCGTCTTTTCCTCCGTGAACAAGTGAGGGTAGACCGATCGGGATCTTTATTGGACCGAGTGGATTCAGCTTGCTTCCCGCCTCAACTTTCCTTCCAGGCTGAACCTTTCCCTTCACCCATGGTTCATCGGGCGGGGTCCAAGTCGGGTTGAAAATGATCTCGTTCGCCTTGCGAAGACCGGTTGGAAGCGGGAATTCCGGATATCCGATGCCGATCTTATAAGTCTTGACCAGTTGTCCGTCCTTGAAAAGATCCATTCGATATGCCGGCGCGTTGACCACAACGCGCGTGTCTGTTGGGACCTCATTAGGACGACTAAGGGCAAGTTCCTGTGAACCGGCAGACCAGCGGTTGCGGACCAAGCCGAAAAACCGTTCGGTCTTTTCTGCACCAATAATCTCTTCAATCTTTTTCCGAGTTTTTTCGACTGAATTCCGTGTCGATCGGGCGTCGTCGTCCGCAGCGTCGCTTCCAAGCTCGAGGACTGAGTTTCTCGCCGCGTCTCGAACCCTGGATAACTCCTCATCGGTAAGCTGGAGCTGCGTCTTTGCTTCTGTTCCGAACGATTCATCGCCAAACATTGCATCGAGCAATGGCATGGTAACCGGGAGATTTGCTCCCGCGGACGGCGGTGCCTGTGGCTGCGAGTTGACCGCTGAAGCCGTGTTAACAGCCGTGTTAGATGCGGGAGGATTCGCTACCGGCGGTCGTGGCTGCTCGCAAGAGCTGCCGAACACGATCAATGCGAGAGACGTAAAGATTAGTCCGATATGTGTATTGAAGTAGTTCATTGAAATTTACCCGCGTTACCGGTGCAAATTGCGTTCCCTTCAACGCCCATCTACGGAAGTGACTGTTCGCCTCGAAGGACAGGATATGGATTGATGCTGACCCCATCCCAAAAACGCTTGGTATCCTTTACAGCATTGATTGAAAAATGGAGATGAAAATTTCCCGCTCCAGCGTTTCCGGTATCGCCTACGTAACCGATGACAGTCCCCTGCGCCACCGGCTGGCCCTCCTCAAGTCCCGGGGCCCGGCTGTGTAGGTGTGCGTAATAAAAGAAGTATCTTTTATCAGTGGAGATCTGGTAGATGGTCACCCCACCCAATTCGCTATCGAAAAATTTGACTATCTCGCCATCCGCCGCCGCTACTACCGGCGTCATTTGCGGCGCCGCAATGTCGATCGCTTCATGAACACGTTCTTCACCCCGAGCCTGTGAAAACGTGTCGATCAACTGCTCCGGACGAATTCCGACCACCGGGATCAGCAATTTAGCCGGTTCCCCTGCGACCGGCGGAGGAGTCGGAGTTTCGACCCCCGGCGGCGGAGTGAGAGAGGGAAATGCCGCCGGAGTAACCATCGGAGGAACCGAAGGTGCCGGTACCGCGCCCGGCGTCCAGGCGTTCTGGATCATCGGCCCGAGCACATATTTATCCACGGCGAAATAAACAACGACACCGTGGAGTGCGATAAGGTAGAGCACAATAATAACCTTCCTCGCCGACTCTGCTGATGCCATGTTGCAAGTTTAGCGGCAAGCCAACCGCGCCACAATGGCTATTCAGGTATAATTCAAACTTGACCATGGAAGGCACTTCGAACCGCAACGGACTTTCGAACACATTTCTAGAAAATCTCCCGTCGGCGCTGGGGATCGGTGACTCGGATGCCGAGAATCTGCTCCTACGGGAGTACGGGGCGGTATTCGTCGCCCGCGGAGGGGCCGTTCCTCCAGACCGTGTTGTGTTTGTGAACGCCAAAGAAGTTGAACGGTTTCAGACAGAGCTCAAGATCGGTGAGGAGAATATCGGCGGATTTCGCTTGGAACTGCAGGCTCCCGCGATGGATGCTCTGCGACGAGCGATCGCCGAAGCCGAGTCGCAAAAGCTATCAATTACTCCGCGCGGCAGGGATTCTGCTCGACGGAGCTATGACGAGACCATCGAACTCTGGGCAAGCCGGGTAGATCCCGCGTTGACGCACTGGGTGGAACAGGGGAGATTGACGAATAACCAGGCTGAAGCAATAAAGTCCCTCTCGCCCTTCGAGCAGGTGCCGGAAGTTCTGCAGCTTGAACAGCAGGGAATCTGGTTCGCCAAAGACCTGTCCAAGTCGATTATCTATTCCGTGGCTCCACCGGGAACTTCGCAGCACCTTTCACTGCTCGCGTTCGACGTCGCGGAATTTGATGATCCACTAATTCGCGAGATTCTCGCTCGCGAGGGTTGGTTCCAGACCGTAGTATCGGATCTTCCACATTTTACATACCTCGGTGTTCATGAGGCTAAGTTGCCTCAGCTCGGACTTAAAAGATCTGTCAGCGCCGGCTTCACGTTTTGGGCTCCCGACATGTAGATCGCGAATTCTGCGGCTTGGAATCTATTCGCGTGCAGGTCGCCTTTTGCAACTTTTGCTTTGCTGTTGTAAAAGTTACGGGAATGAAACTCTCGAAGCGCGCGGAATTAAAGATCGTCGGCATAAACGACGTCCGCGACATTAACCAGACGGTTCTTTTGCATCTGATCCGCGAGCGGCAGCCGATCTCCCGAGTTGAGATAGGAAAGCTGACGGGCCTGCGTCCGGGCACCATTTCATCGATCGTAAACCGCCTGATCAAGAAAGGCGTGATCTTCGAAGGGGCGGAAGGGCCTTCGAGCGGTGGCCGCAAACCGACGTATTTGAACATCAATGCTGAGGCTGCATACGTGCTCGCAGTAGATATAGGTGTGCGTGATACCGCCTATGCTGTAAGCGATTTCAGCGGACGAATATTGAAGCAAAAGAATCTGATCACCGAAGGCGACGCTCGCGAGTTCATCAACCGACTCGCCGATAACATCAACGACCTGGTTAAGAACAGTTATTCCCGCGTAAAGTTCGCTGGCGTCGGCGTGAGCGTGCCTGGACTGATCCGGCGCGACACCGGCGAGGTCGCGGTTTCGCCGAATCTCGGTTGGAACGGCCTGCCCATCAAACAGCTTCTCGAAGAGAAACTGGACCTTCCCGTCTATGTAGAGAACGATGCAAACGCAGCTGCTTTTTCCGAGCTGTGGTATGGGCCGCTAGATGAGATCAAGGTCAAGACGCTCCTCTACATTCTCGTCGTCGATGGGCTCGGGTGCGGGCTGATCATTAACGGGGAACTTCACGTCGGGTCGAAGGTCGGCATGGGCGGTTTCGGACATATGTGCATCGAGCCAAACGGGGAACTTTGCTCATGCGGTCGGAAAGGCTGCTGGGAGACGTTAGCATCCGAGAGCGCTACGATCGCGCGATATCACCGGCTGATGAGCAACAAGAACGGTTCGATCACGACGTCGATCACCGACATCATCGCTGCAGCGAATCGCGGGGACGAGAAGGCCGCTGCCGCGCTGACCGCGACCGCTGAATACCTGGGTGAAGGAATTGCGAGCCTCGCTCATGGCCTGAGTCCGGAAACGGTCGTGATCGGCGGTGAGATCGCAGCTGCTTGGCCGCTGATCGGGCCGATCGTCAAGGAACGCGTGAAGAGCCAATACATAATTCCGGAGGTTGCTCGGATAGAAATTCGTCCGGCAAGCGTACAGCGTCCAGGCCTGTTTGGTGCGATCCCGGTGGCTCTCCAAAACTACTTCTAACTTGCCTTGTTCATTTGGCTTGGCCAAGTTCTTCAGGTACTCCATTGACACGCTTCCCGAAATGATGTTACAAACACTTAATCTTGGCTCAAGAAAAAGTGCAGACTGCAGTCGGAGCCTTAAAAAAACATAAGCAACTTGTCAAAATGTATTGGTGGCTCGAATCTTTTTCTGAGTTCGAAACCCAACTTGCACCATAGCGAATATAAAGTCTGGAGCCTAAATGCACCTTTCTGCGATCGACCAGCTTATCGTCGTCCTTTACCTAGCCACGATCATGGCTATCGGTTTCGCTATGAAGCGAAAGGCTGCAAAGGGAATGTCGTCGTATTTCCTCGGGGGACGCCAGTTGCCGTGGTGGGCATTGGCGATGTCTGGATCGTCGAGTTACTTCGACATTACGGGCACGATGTGGATCGTCTCGACATTCATCGCACTCGGGCTGAAAGGAATGTGGGTGCATATGCTGTGGGGCTTCCCGATCACGGCGTTCTATCTCGCCTACATGGGCAAATGGATCCGCCGCTCGGATGCGATGACCGGAGCCGAATGGATGAAGACGCGGTTTGGTTCGGGTAAGGCAGGCGACATCGCTCGATTCTCTTATACCCTTTTCGCGATCCTGACGATTACGGCACTGCTCGGCTACGGCGCCATTGGCATGGGCAAGTTCGGTTCGATCTTCCTGCCTTTTTCGCCAACGACATGCGCATTTTTGATTCTCGGAATTACGGGAGCATACGTCGTGCTCGGGGGGTT
>JAQSDP010000036.1:0-7847 GCA_029945985.1 bacterium
ACGGCAAATTCACCCAGCCGGACGTCGACGTCAAAGGTGAGGTTAAAGACAAGCCTGAATAGCCGCCGCCACGGGATCGTCGTTGATCTGATCGATCAGTCCTATGGCGAGAGCTTCCTCAGCCGAGACCTTCATACCGGTCAAAAATATCTCCAAAGCAGCAGCCTCTCCGACCAGTCGAGGTAACCGCTGAGTTCCTCCCCAGCCTGTCATGATGCCCAACCCTCCGCCGGGATGGCAGAAAACCGCTCCAGGTGAGGCGATCCGAAAATCACACACGAGAGTAAGGTCCAAGGCACCACCGTAACAATATCCGTTTACTGCAGCGATCGTCTTTCCTTCGAACGCCTCGATAAGATTCATCAGCCGCTGTCCCCGGTCAGCAAAGTCGGCAGCGTCCGATTCTGTCACCTGAGCGATTTCACGCAAGTCGGCGCCGGACGCAAAGACGTCCTCGGAGCCCGTAAATACTATTGATCGAACTTCACTATCGATTGCTTTGATAACATGAATCAACCCTTCGAGGACATCAACAGACAGCGGATTTCGTATCTCCGGGCGCGTGAATCTGAGGATCATCGTTGACCCATTACCCTCAACCTTGAAGCCATTCGACAATTGCATCTCGCGGTTCAATAATATGGCGTATGCTACGCACCAACAAAGCGCATCCGTGGCACGGAGTACCGATCGGTGAAGGAGTGCCGGAGGAGGTCACTGTTTTCGTGGAGATCGTTCCACGTGACACTGTTAAGTACGAGGTCGATAAAGAGACGGGCTATCTCAAGATCGATCGTCCTCAACAGTATTCCAACGTCGTGCCCGCAAACTATGGATTCATACCCCAGACATACTGCTCCGAGCGCATCGCCTCGCTCGCTCGCGCTAAGACGAACATAGATATCCAAGACGGGGACGGTGATCCGCTTGATATTCTTGTCCTGAGTGAACATCACATCCCGCGGGGAGACATCATCCTGAAGGCCCGTCCTATCGGCGGCTTCTGTTTGGTCGACGACCATGAGGCCGACGACAAGATAATCGCTGTGCTCAAGGGTGACAAGGTCTTCGAGCAGTACACCGAGATCTCTGAACTCCCGAAGGGCATACTCGAACGATTTGAGCATTATTTCCTTACCTACAAATCTCTCCCCGATGCGCCGAACGTCTGTGAAATCGCGTACTCATACGGCAGAGAAGATTCGTACGAGGTGATCCGCAACGCGATTGGGGACTACGCCGAACTTTTGAACAAACTCAGATGATCATGCGGCAGACTTTAGCAGTTGCAAAAGCGCCGACTCCTCGGGTTCTAGTTCTTTCTCGATTCGTCTGACCCGCCGCGATCTTTTCGGCGTGAAATGTTGAATGGTCGTCCCCGAAAGGTAGGACTCGATCACCGCCGGATGAATATATGAACTCCGGCACACGGCAGGCGTATTGCCAAGTTCTTCGGCCACACGTTTCACTGCATTTACGAGGTTCTTCTTCATCAAAGCCTCGTCTTCCGCAATCCCGATCTCTGCGAGTTCGATTGCCGCGAGCAACGTTGCGCCCCACGTTCGAAAGTCTTTCGACGAGAACTGTGGATCCGTGATCGACTTAAGGTAAGAATTGACGTCCGACGGTTTGATCGTTCGCTTTTTACCGTCCGGCCCGATGAACCGGAACAGCCGGCGTCCTCCGGGAAGTGCGGCTATATCTTTCACGACGGCCGCGAGATCCTCATCAACTAGAATCTTCCTGTGCTGAACGTGGCTTTTGCCTACGAAATCGAAGATCAGCTTTCCGTTGGGCCTAACGGTCAAGTGATTCTTCTTCAAAGTTGTGATCCCGTATGTCTTATAGTGTTTCTCGCTAAGATCTGTGCCCACCCGAAAGTAGAGCGAGTTGATAAGCCGAAGCATAGCTGCAAGCACCTTTTCTTTTGGAAGGCCCTCTGCTGACAGATGCTCATTTGTTGCTTTTCGCAGCTTCGGAAGAAACTCGCCAAATTTCTCGACCTTCGCGAATTTCTTTCGCTCCTGTTTTTTTGAAAAGCTAGGGTGGTATCGATACTGGATCCTACCTCGTGTATCCATTCCTACCACCTGCAACCTACCGCTGGGAGACGGACAGATTCGGACGTCAGTCCACGCAGGTGGGATTACAAGGGCCTTTACCCGGTCGAGGATCGCTGGATCCGTGTTTTGCTTGCCATTGCAGTCTACGTATCGAAATCCAGAAGCTTTGCTCCCCTTTCGCTCTAACCATTTTCCGCGCCGGCCCTTGCAGATCATTTGCCGGGTCATCTTCTTGTCAAAGATTTCTATCAATTTGGTCATACTGATTTGATGCGCCTGTGCTTCATTCTCGAGACGGCCGCCCAATCGCCGTACCCATTCAATACGGACTGCGAGGGCTACTCCTTGAAAGCAACCGATATTCCAAGGTTTAGGTGAGTGGCACGCCCATTGCCGTGTGCCGGGCATCAGCGACCGTGATATCCGGTAAAAGTTATTGCAGGTGAGAAAAATGGCGACTACTAAAAAAACCTCGGTAAAGTCTCCGACATCGAAAGCGAAAGCTTCCGCTCGCACGTCTAAAGCTAAAGCTTCTGCCAAGCCTTCGACCGGTCGAGCGAAGAAGACTGCTTCGGCGAGTCAAGCACGCCAGCCGACGAAAGGCATCGTCGCGATTGCGAAAAATGCAGTGGTCGAGGCGGTGACGACGGTCGTCGGCGGGGCGTTGGCCGGAGCGGCTGCGGCAGGGACGGAGTTGGTGGAGCAGAAGAACGGCGCCGGTGAGAAATTGGTCAAGAGTAAGTCGACGGTGACTAAACAGTCGGCGGCGGCAAAGAAAAGGACGGCTACTATTACGTAGCCAAAAGACGATAGAAGGGGAAACAAGGAGAAACGTTATGCTTTGGACAATCTTGATAGTTCTTTTAGTACTGTGGGCGCTGGGGTTTGGATTTGCTGGTGCCGCAGTGGGCAATCTTATCCATATTCTTTTGGTCTTGGCGCTCGTCGTCTTGGTAGTCCAGTTAGTCACCGGAAGGCGAGCCGTTTAACGGCCATGCTAAAAGGGGCTCACTCATCACCGAGTGAGCCCCTTTTATTGATCCTTTTACGGGGAGGCGAAGGAAAATGTCGATTATCCCAAGAGTTTTATACGTCGACGACGACCAAGATAATTGCGAGATGATGAAATACTGGATCCGCGAAGAGTGCGTATGCGATATCGTCGTTGCGATGGATGGCAAACAAGCGTTGGAGTTGATCGACTCAGAGTTCTTCGATCTGTTTCTCCTAGATTATTGCCTACCTGACACGACCGGCATCAAGCTTTGCGAGACGATCCGGACCCGCTATCCAGAGGTCCCGATCGCGCTCTATAGCGCCTTAGACCGCCCGATCGACAAGCAGCGGGCTCTGGCAGCCGGAGCTACATCATACATGGTCAAGCCGGAACAGCTTGATCAGATCAAACCATTTTTGGACCGCCACTTGTCCCGGCGAATTCCAGCAAAAGTGTCCCTCGAAAAATCCGCCGCGGATCCAGCCTCAAGTAAAGGCGTTCACCGCGGCAGGACAAGAGCATCAGGTATTGTCTGAGGTCTCTCTTCAACTAATTCGCTCTTATGGCGAGGTATTAGAATTCACTCCAGAGTTCGAACTGTTCGAATTAGCGTTACTGTTAGTCGAATTTGATGAATTCGAGCTAGAGTTCGCATTGTTATCCTTTCGGCAGTCGCAACTCCCATTTGGGCACGGATACGACGGGTATGGGCATGCACCCCATTCAAAGCCCGTGTCGCGATACGTATTTGCGGCGATGCTTCCATTAGGAACGAAAACCACTCGTTTCACACAACCATGCTCTCCGAAGTCATTGAGCTTATCCGCGAAATCCTTAAGCTCGTCTGTACCATATATCCCACCCTCAACATATAGAACGACAAAGTTATCGACCGCCTCGGGTTCTATCTTGAACTTCTGATCCGTATGCTGTTTCCTGAGTTCGGCAGACATCTCCTTGACGATTTCATCCTTAACATCTTGAGGTCGGTTCGCAATTGGTCTCTTGCACACGCCTTTCGAAGCAGTGACAGACGCTTCGTTTCCCCCGGCGCCGCCTGATGTTTCTCCTCCGCCGCAGCCAATGAATCCAGCCATAACAACCGTCAACGTAATGCATGCAAGGATAATAATGAGGTTCTTCTTCATTTACTTTCTCCTAGTGTCTTTCTACGGCGCCAACATGGAAAGCTGGTTAGTGCGCGTTTGCTTTCCGAAAACGATGAAACTTCCATCGCGCGGGACTCCCAGGCTCGATATTAGAACTTTAGGATCTCTAATCAGCAGATGCTCTTTCTCGGTGACGGATGCCAGCGCCCGCGAAACAATAGCCGTGCGATCGCCGGCACGTGTCACATAGGAGAGATCACCGGACTTAGACAAATGGATGTTGTGAAAATAGGCGTTGGCCAGCGTGTTGATCTTGCGTGGATCGCCAGCACTAACCGGAAGGGAATAGATCTCCGTCAACGGCGGTGCGGGGGTTGTTTCCAAGCGATCCAGTCGTTTCGCGAAGATCACTTCGTTCCCGTCGGGCGAGAATCCAAGCACCCGGATCATCTCACTGCTCTCAAACAAAAGCCGGCGAGCTCCGGATGAGACCTCGGTTAAGTAGATTCTGTAAGTGAAGGAACGTGTCGGGGCTCTTGCTGACAATGCTGCTGTGGATACGATCGCAGTGCGATCTGACGACCAAAATGGATTAACCTCGTTCGCACCATCAATGGGATCACGTCCAAGAAAGGCGCCGGTGTCAGATGCGTTAACCTTAGCGATCCATAAACGCGTCTTCCCGTTCTCCCTGACCCCTACGGCAATATACTCGTCATCCGGCGACCAGGCTACTCGAGTCACAGACGTTGTGAGATAGGGGGCCATGACAAAGACGGGTGGAGCGACATTTACGTCAGTAACTTGTGCAAGGTCTATTCCGTTCGCGCGCGATTTCCACAACTCATATCCGGCCGAACTCTTCCTAAAAAATGCGATCCATTCTCCGTTGTTGGACCACTCGGGAGTAAAGCCATCGGGCGAAACGTTGATCAACCGGCCTGCCCCATCGCCTGCCCAGATCTTTATCGCCGCCCAATCCGGTCGTTCAACATGCGTTCCCGACTGAAACGCGATTTCGGATTTGGCGGAAACGCTCGGCAAAATCTCTAAGGCGACTTCGTTCGCGACGATTGACTCGAGCCCGGTTTTTGTGTCCACCCTCCACATGTCGGCGGTCTCGGAGAGGGTCCCGTAAAGAACGGAGCCATTAGTTGAAACATCGTGAACAACGAAGTTGATATCGCCGTTGGAACGCTGAACCGCACTGTCGCTGTCCACGTTGGCCTCAAATACCTGGAGCGAACCGTCCACGGAAAAGCTGGCAAACACATCGCGGTTATTCGGGTGCCATGCTAGGTAATCTATTTGGTCATGGCTCGAAGCAATATCTGTCTCGGCACCGTCTTCAAGTTGCCGAATCTTTATCTTCCATCCATTTTCTGTTTTTTCAGAATACGCCAGTAAGTTCTCATTATCCGAGATTTGGATCGTACCAACTGCGATTCCCGCCTCGCCGAAGTGTGTCAACTGTTCCGCTTGGTCTTCCCCTTTCAACGACCGGAACAGTTCGCGTTTCGACTGAAAGTAGACTTCTCCGTCCCTCGTCCATAGAATGGGACGTGCAGTTTGTTCAACTCCAGCCAATGCCTTCGTAGTGTCTCCTCCAGTGAATGGAATCTTCCATATGCCCCAGTTGGCTCCCCGGTCCGAGAAGAAAAGAAGTTCTTGTCCATCCGGCGACCAGATCGGATATTGATTGTAGCCACCATTCTTTGTGACCTGTACAGGATCACCGCCCACCACCGGCTTTACCCAAATCTCTGTAGAATCTCCCTTGCGGGCAGAAAAAGCCACCATTTTTCCGTCCGGCGAAAATGAAGCCGACGTAACAAGTTCGCTTGCCGAACTGCTCCAACTAGTAATCGGGACGGTTCGCATCAACGACGGGGCAGCAGCTTGAAGGGAAATGCGGCCCCATGCCCACCAACCGCCGACGAGGAGCCCCGCGGCGAGGAGAATGATCACCGCGGCCATCGGCGACCGTCTTCGAAAAGTATCGGAAACGAATCGTCGAATAGAGTTCGCCTCGGTCCGACGGATCTGGGTTCGATCAGAGTTTATTGGATCAACTTCAGCTGTTGCCCGGGGACTCGCAACGAGTTCGCCGCGAAGTAATTTAAGCTCAGTCTCCACCTCAGCCATCGACGCGAAACGTTCATCCCGTTGTTTCTTAAGGCATTTATTAATCAGTGCAAACAGGCGTGGCGGAGCATCTTCAACAAACTCGTCGAGGCGTCGGGGTTCTTTCGTAAGGATCGCCGCCATCGTGTCCGCAAAACAGCCTGATGCGAATGGCGAATGTCGCGTGACCATCTCGAATATGATGATACCGAGGCTGAAAATGTCGGTGCGGCCGTCGAGTTCCTTGCCTCGAGCTTGCTCCGGCGACATGTACTGCGGTGTGCCGACGATCAGGCCGGGCGAGGTAGATCCGGAATCAATCGTCAACGCATCAAAGTCGCCGCCATTCAACGTGGTGAATCCACGAGCCTTAGCCAACCCGAAGTCTAGAACTTTGACAACTCCGTCGTGTCGAATCATCACGTTGTCCGGCTTGATGTCCCGATGGACAATTCCTGCCGCGTGGGCTGCCGTCAGCGCCGACGCCGCTTGAATCGCAATATCGACAGCCTCGGCAAACGAAAGCTTTCCCTGAGCTATCCTCGTTCCAAGCGTTTCACCCTCCACCAACTCGCTAACGATAAACTGCACACCGCCGCTGTCGCCGATGTCATGAATGATGAGAATGTTTGGATGGGTGAGTGCCGAGGCGGATCGGGCTTCCTGTCGGAATCGTCTTACACGGTCAGGATCGCGTCGAAACTCCGGGTTGAGAAACTTTATGGCCACCTTTCGGCCAAGGCGCCTGTCTTCGCCAAGATAAACCTCCGCCATGCCACCCCGACCGATCAATTCGATCAGCCGGTAATGGTCTGGCAGGACGTTCTCGTGATCGATCGAGAATGTTTGAGTTTGCTGCGATTCGTTCGAGGATTGAACCATTTGTAGTCCAACTTGCGGTTACTGCACCGGCATTTGAAAACACGACTCCGAGATTATTGCATGGATCTGCGATTGTCTAACGCGATTTTGACTGAGGTGAGGCAAGCTACTCGATCGGAGGGAGCGTGAAGGCCCCAATATGCGGTTTCGAGGTGTTCAGGCAGGTACGAAGAGAGAGCAGTAGACACGCGCGCAGATCGGCAGGCGTAATTATCGCATCCACTAGCCCGCGAGCCGCGGCGTGTTTAGCGTCGAGTTCACGGTCGTATGTCTCACGAACTTTCTGCATTTCCGCAAGCATCGCCTCGTCTGGTTCGTTCCCTTCCCTCTTGAGTTTCTCAAGGTGAGTTCCGAACATTGCCTGCACCGCGCTGTCGCCCTCCATCACCCCCATACGGCCGGTCGGCAGCGAAAAGATGAAGTCCGGGTCGAAGCCCTGTCCGGCCATTGCGTAGTAGCCGGCACCGCTCGCGTGGTTGACCGTTAGCACGATCTTTGGAACCGCCGCTGTTGCCATCGCTTCGACAAACCTCGCCCCGGCTCGAATGATCCCGCTATGCTCGGCCTCTGCGCCGACCATAAATCCCGACACGTCTTGCACGAACAGAAGAGGGGTCGAATGACGATCGCAGTTCTCGATAAAATAGGCGGTCTTCTCCGCGGACTCTGTAT
>JAQSDP010000036.1:7857-8403 GCA_029945985.1 bacterium
GGAGGGGTTCCCGGTCTTCCTTTAGACATCCCTCGGCTATTCGCGATCAGGCCCACCAAGATCCCGCCTATCCGGGCGGTTCCGCAGATCATTTCCTTTGCGAAATCTGCCTGAAATTCGTCGATGTCACCATCGTCGATAAATGTGTCGAGGACCGCGCGCATGTCATACGGCGCTCGATGGTCTTCTGGTAGGACTTCGTAGAGATGGCTGCTTGAAGCGGCCGGTTCGCGGGCCGCTTCGATCGAGACTCTCACTGGCTCAGGCCGAGGGAGTTCAGAAACGAGGTCACGTATCTTCCGGAGACACTCTGCCTCGTTCTTGGTTCGATAGTGAGCGACGCCCGAGATCGCATTGTGGGTCACCGCACCGCCGAGTGTTTCATTGTCGATAGTCTGACCCGTAGCTCCTTTAACCAGATTGGCACCACCGAGCCCCATGAACGATGTCCCCTCGACCATCAGGATCACGTCGCTAAGGGCTGGCAGATAGGCGCCGCCAGCGACACACATCCCCATCACCGCTGATATTTGCGGAACCTTCAGA
>JAQSDP010000037.1 GCA_029945985.1 bacterium
ATCAAATCCATGATTTAATAAAAATATAAGTTGCTCAAAATCATGCACCGGGAGATCGAGGTCATAGTTCCAATGAACCTGTTGCTCCTTAACGTTCGGCAACAGCATCGAGGAACTTTTTTGCTCAATGACATCGATAATATTGCGAAAATCCTGGCCATATCGGGTGATCAAATCATCGTGCGGAATCGACAGCAGATCTTCGACTTTTCGCACTCCGAGATCGGTAAAGACATTAAGCGTGTCCTGATCGATAGGGAGAGCGGAAAGCGGCAATGCCTGAAATCCGTTAGAAGAGTGAACATCATGGACCGATCCACCGTGCTGACGAGCGAGAAGACACGCCGAATCTATCGTTTCCGCGACCGCGATACTGCCGGATAAGTTATGTCGCCGTAAGCCATCAAGTATCTTCGCTGAGACCGCGTCCCGGTTGCCCACCAGTCGTTCTAGGCCACTGACGTCAAACAATATCCCATCGTCCAATGTCTCGATCAGGTACGAAAACTCAGTCGCGACAGACGTCAGAGAGGTTTTGTCACGTGTAATATCCGGTGAGATGATGCATGCAAACAACCTAGCCATTGGTGTAATCCGCCTCGATCGTGGTCTGCAGAGGCATGCCGTAGAACTGCTTTCTTGAGGTCATCTCAATGTGGAGCGAACGGAGCAGTTTGAATTTACCTACGCCAGACCATTTCGCTCGCGCGGGACGTGAAAATGTATAAGCGTGCTGCGATGCCGAACCGGTAACCGGCACTTCGGACGTGACGAAGAGCAGCGTCGGGGTTTCCTTGATGCGAGTGCGGTAGCGGTACCAATAGGTTTTCGGAACCATTCGCAGCTTTGTGAGTGGAAGGCCGCTCAGGTTCAGCCAGATAGCTCCGAAGCCTTTAGCCTGGACCAGATGATCTGCAGCCATGAAAGCCTTCTCAACATCCCCTCCGCACCTTACCCAAAGCAGATTCTCAAGCACTACTCCAGAAGTAGCGGCTGAGGATGGATCGAACCCATCACTCGAATCCACTACCGCACATATTTCTCCATCGAAAGTGAGTTTTGCCAACAAAGTGAGTGCGATCGCAGTCTTCCCGGATGCTGCTCCGCCAGAGATATCAATGAGCGAACCTCTATCAAACGCGAGCCCGAAAAGATCTAAATCAATCTCAGCAACATACTTTTGCTCTTCCTTGAGTTGAGAGGCGGGTTTAATAAGACTTAATATAGTCATTACAGATATACATACTGTGTGCTAGCTTCAAGAGTATATTGCATACATGCAACGCGGTCAACGGAAATGTAATTTTTAACGTCTAATCGACAGCCTTCCCCAGCTAGTTACATGCTAGCGTATGATGATTTATGATCAGTAAAATACAGGACATTACTATGCTATCCAGGATCTTACTTGTGATATCTGTGAGCATGATCGCTGGGTTTTCGTCGGTTAACACCGCAGCACAACAGCCCGTGATCGTTCGGCCGGGTGCTCCGGGACAGGATACTAAAACACTCCCCGCGAATACTCGCCCTAGCTTGCCGCCGACTTCGGCCAAAGACGTAGAGTTCATGCAGGGGATGATCATGCACCACGCGCAGGCGGTCGAGATGACAGACATGATCGTGGAGCGTACCGAGAACCGGGATATTCGATTTCTTGGAGAACGCATCAGTAAATCACAATCCGATGAGATGGTATTTATGGTCCGATGGCTTGAAGCTCGCGGACAAGCGACTGAAATGAAGATGTCAGATGGCGCCAAACCTAATTCGCACGCACACGGCGCTCATCAAGCGCCGAGCCATCAGATGCCCGGAATGCTCTCGCCAAAGCAAATGGAAGAGCTGAAGTCAGCGAAAGGAGCAGACTTTGACGTTCTATTTCTTAAAGGAATGATCCAGCACCACGAAGGAGCCCTTGTGATGGTCAAAGACCTTCATGACAGCCCGGGAACCGCTCAAGATGCCGAACTCTTCAATTTTGCCAGCGACGTAGATAGCGGGCAACGGGCAGAGATCAACACAATGCAGAACTTATTGCGTAGATTTCACGTAGAAAAGAAACCATGAACCGAATCAAAACTCTTATCGTTGCATTATTCCTTGCGGCCTTTATTCTTTCGGCCGACTCACTTGTCTTCGGGCAGAATGGCCCGGCTCCTACGCCAAAGCCCCTCCCTCCCGGGATGAAGGGGTCTAACGCCAGCGACCCGCGAGCAAAGCTCAAGGCGGGCCTCTTTGACGCGGGCGAAGCTGCTTTGGGAATCAAGCATGTTTCGCTGACAAAGAAGCCGGCGTCATTCGAACTAGGGGTGGATCCCAACTCACCGAAGGTGGCAAGTGCTTTAGGTTCGCTCGGCATCGGCAATCCCAATCAGATCCCCGCAAATATGAGGATGTCTATTGCGGGTCTGGCTCTCGCTAACTCGGATCTCGCGTTTCAGGGTAAATACGTGTTCATGGGTAATTTCTACGGCATGAACATCTACGACATCTCCAACCCCAACAGTCCGGCCCTTGTTACATCAATGCTCTGTCCGGGCGGACAAGGTGATGTTTCGGTCTACAAGAACTTGATGTTCATGTCTGTCGAGATGCCCAATGGCCGTGTCGATTGTGGCGAACAGGGGTTCCCGGCTGGTCAACCCGGTCAAGGTCCGGCAGCCAGCAAGGATCGCTTCCGGGGTGTCCGTATCTTCGACATCAGCGACATCAAAAATCCGAAGCAGGTCGGTGGAGTCCAGACGTGCCGCGGTTCGCATACCCATACGCTTGTTACAGACCCGAACGATAAGGCAAACGTTTATATCTACGTCTCGGGCACATCGTTCGTGCGCCCGCCCGAAGAGCTCGAAGGTTGTTCAGGTGGTGCGCCGGACAAGGACCCGAACACTGCCCTCTTTAGGATCGAGGTGATCAAAGTTCCGATTGCGGCTCCCCAGGAGGCAAAGATCGTCAACACACCCCGCATTTTTGGCGATGCGGCAACGGGCAAGATCAACGTTCTTGATAACGGTGGATCCCACGATAGCCCACGAGTTGAGCAGACAGATCAGTGTCACGACATAACGGCGTATTCTGAGATCGGGCTGGCCGCGGGTGCTTGCTCGGGTAACGGCATCCTCCTTGACATTAAGGATCCGGCGAATCCGAAACGTGTCGATGCGGTCAATGATAAGAACTACGCCTATTGGCACTCTGCCTCGTTCTCAAATGACGGTAAAAAGGTGGTATTCACGGACGAATGGGGCGGTGGTATGGGCCCCCGGTGCCGTGAGAATGATCCGGATAAGTGGGGAGCTAATGCGATCTTCACGCTGGATGGGACGAAACTCACGCAAAAGAGCTACTACAAACTTCCGTCGGCCCAGACGGAACAGGAAAATTGCGTTGCCCATAACGGCTCGCTTATCCCGGTACCCGGGCGCGATCTCAAGGTGCAGGCATGGTACCAGGGCGGTATTTCGATCATGGATTTCACGGATGCTTCGAATCCGATCGAGATAGCATACTTCGACCGCGGCCCGATCGATCCGAAGATGCTCGTTATGGGAGGAGCGTGGTCAGCATATTGGTACAACGGTCATATCTATTCATCCGAGATCGCACGCGGATTGGACGTTTTTGATCTGCTCCCAACAAAGCATCTCTCTAAGAATGAGATCGAAGCGGCGAAGAGCGTTATGGTCGCTGAGCTGAATGTCCAGAATCAGAAAAAGATCGTATGGACCAATAAGGCTGCTGTGGCGAAGGCATATGTGGATCAACTTGAGCGTGCAAATACGCTTTCAGCCGGTCAGGTAGCTGAGCTTCGTAAGTCGATCGAAAGGGCGGAAGGCTCAAAGATGTCGGATGCATCTGTAGCTAAGCTTAAAGCTCTCGTGGAAGGGTTAGAGAAGAATGTAGCTGACTCGTCACGGCTTCGGGAATTGCTTGCCGTTTTTGAGTAACTCGACTGAATGAAACCATAAAAAGCCGGACACCTCGCGGGTCCGGCTTTTTATAGTCTTGAATTCGGCTATTCCGATTCGCGGCGGATCCTACGACGCCTAGCTGTTTCGCGGCTCCCGCCGAAATACGTCAGGATCATCACGACAAGATGGGCTACGAACCAGATGTTCTCATAACCCATATTCTGATGAATGTAGATCAGGATCAGTATCCTAGGTGCGACCACACCCAGCACCACATCGAGCCAGTTTGGAACCAGATTGTCGGGATACCATCCCTGAAGCAAATACACGATCAGCGTGATACGCGGGAAGAATAGCGAGATCAGTAGAAAGTAAAAGTCCATCTAGTTACGATTCCCTGAAGCCGTCTTTAATGTAGGCTTGACCATGTTCGGAATGCGAGCGAAAGCACTCGAAGTTATATACCACTTCTTATTCCGCAGCTTCCATATGTTCAGGCATGTCCCTTTCTCCAGACCTTCTTCACTGTTGGCGTATTCGCAAGGGTTCCATGCGTATGCCAGATCGGCCGATTCCAGCAGCGATGTTCTTCGTGGAAAGGCGACCGAAAGATATTTCTCCATCGCCTTAACTGCATTCTTCTTGCCGTATATAGGCGGATTCTCCTCGATTATTAGCCGAATGTCTTCCGCCGCCCACTCATCAAAGGCGTTGCCGAGACCACCGCGGTCCATGCTCATACGCAAGAACTTCATAGACGGATCGGCCGCCGACCATCGACGCTTATTGATGTCTTTTGGATAGGTGTTCACGGGTGGACTACCGACCGGCGGTGAAGCCTCGTCATATTTGGTCATTACGTCGATGATCGCGTAGAACTTCCCATCCGGCTTCTTTGACCATACAGTGATGTATTGTCCCACCTGTCGAATAGGGCCACCCTGCTTTTTTGGCGTCTCTTCCCACGCCCCGGTCGTATAACCCAGCAATCCGTTGGATGCGATGTCAGCGTGCTGCATCGTCCTTTTGAGCACAGTTGGCGGCTCTTCTTTCTGCAGATTCCACCAGTCTTTCCCGTTTGTAGCTTCCGGCTTAAAGATCACGCCATCGTCGCCAAGATATCGCAGGTACGCCGCCTTCGTGCCCTTCTCAACGGCGTAATTGGAGAGGCCTCCGTCGGCGTCGATCATGGCCTGAAACTCCGGCTGTGCCGAGGCAAAAACTGTAGCTAACCCAAAGATGAGTATCGTGAGAATACTTTTCATTTCTCATTAGTTTAACGAATCTCGGACTATCCGCGAAACTCTTTTTTGTGCCAGCCGAGAAACCGGTCGCCTGATTTCAAGCGCTGGTTCGTTTGAGCTTATACTTACCTAGTGAAACGTTATGAAAGAATTGGTTAGAGTCGCGAGTGGACAGGGTTTCTGGGGTGATCTGTTGACGGCCCCGGTCGATCAGGTCCGTAATGGGCCGATCGATTACCTGATGCTGGATTATCTGGCCGAGGTGACGATGTCGATTGTCCAAAAGCAGCGGCAGAGAGATCCGAGTGCAGGCTACGCGCGCGACTTCGTTTCGCTGATGCGAGAGATCTTGCCGGACTGCGTAGACAAGGATATAAAAGTGCTTTCGAACGCGGGCGGCGTAAACGTCGAGGGGTGTGCGGCGGCTATTAAGGACGTGGCGGCGGAGCTTGGGCTTTCGGGAAAGTTGAAGATCGGGGTCATCACGGGCGACGATATCCTTCCGCGGCTTGACGAATTTGCGGAGAAGGGCATAGAGATCAGGAACATGGAAACCGGCGAGAGTCTGGCCGATGTTCGCGACAAGGTTCAAGCGGCGAACGTCTATTTAGGAGCGTCGGGGCTGGTCGAAGCTCTCGGCAAAGGTGCTCGGGTCGTTGTCGGAGGAAGACTGACGGACACGGGACTGACGCTCGCCCCGTTGATGCACGAGTTCGGATGGAAGTTCGACCAATGGGATCTGATATCCGCTGGGACGATCGCCGGACACATCATCGAATGCGGCGCTCAGGCGAGCGGTGGTAACTGTCAGTTCGAATGGGATTCGATCCCGGATATGGCGAACGTCGGATTCCCTATCGTCGAAGCTTCGCCGGACGGCTCGTTTGTTGTCACGAAACACGAAGGAACCGGCGGGCGAGTGAATATTCAATCGGTAAAGGAACAGCTTCTATACGAGATGGGCGATCCGAAGGCCTATATCACGCCGGATGTGGTCGCCGATTTCTCGTCGATCAATCTTGAAGCTGCCGGCGAAAATCGAGTCCGTATTTTTGGCATTAAGGGGAATCCGAATACGGAATTCTATAAGGTTTCCATCGCCTATTCCCACGGCTACAAGGCCGTCGGCACCCTCGTATATTCGTGGCCGGATGCTTATCGGAAAGCTCAGGCCGCCGAGAAGATACTTCGCGAAAGGCTGGATCGGCTAGGATTGAAGTTCGATGTAATCCTGACTGAGTTCGTGGGGGTAAATGCGACTCACGGACATCTTGCGGGAGAACCGTCCGCAGACATCCCGGAAGTTCAGCTTCGGTTCGGAGTACGCGGCCCGAATAAGTCAGACGTAGAAAGATTCACCAAGGAGATCGCTCCGCTCATACTCACCGGTCCGCCCGCTGTCACTGGGTTCGCCGGGGGCCGGCCGAAGGTCGAGGAGATCATGGCGTACTTCCCCGCTTTGATCCCGAAACATTTGATTGAGACCAAAGTGGAGATAGTCCAGGCGTAATAATGAATGGGTACCGGAGTCGTGACTACTTGTGCCGATATGTAATGCGGCCTTTCGAGAGATCGTAGGGAGAAAGTTCGAGGTCTACGCGGTCGCCGGTCAGGATTCGGATGCGGTTTCGCCGCATGCGTCCGGAGATAGTAGCGAGCACAATGTGATCCGTATCGCTGATCTGTACTTTGAAAAATGCGTTTGGCTGCTTGTCGATCACGACTCCGGCCATTTCTATCAGGTCTTCTTTCATCGTTACTAGTTTTACACCTAATCGCAAGTTTGTCCAAGTCTACGCGTCTCTTGGAGCTCAAGTAGTGTACTTGTGAACAGCTAAGATTTATCCAAAAATCTCGCGATTCCCTTCTGACAATCCTCAGTCATCCTTGCCTCGGCGTTTGCTTTTGCACCCAGAGAAATAGAGTTCTCAAAGCCGACATTGTCCATTTGATACAGCAGATGCTTGGTAAGTTGCACGGCCGAGGCACTGAGTTTCGTGTAAGCGGAAGCGTATTCGATAACAGCGGTATCAAAAGCCTCTTCCGGATAGATACGGTTGATGAGTCCGAGATGGTTGGCTTCCTGAGCCGTGAATTCAAACCCTCGCGTCAGAAGCTCGAACGCTCGCTTCTCTGACACGTTTCGGCGAAGGAACGCGGTTACGATCGCGGGCACGAATCCGATCTTTACCTCTGGGTATCCCAAGACAGCGGTTTGGGTTGATAGTACAATATCGCACGCCGTCGCCAGGCCGCAGCCTCCCGCAAGTGCCCTACCGTGAACAGCAGCGATGACAGGAACCTTCATCTTCCGGGGCATGGCGAAAAGATCCGCCAGGCTCTTTGCGTCGTCTAGATTCTGTTCGTACGACGCTCCCGCGATCTTCATTAACGCAGAAAGATCCGCTCCCGAACAGAAATCTTTGCCCGCTCCACGAATCACCACCGCCCTCAAGGAGTCGTCCTTATCCGCCGTCGTCAACGCAGCTTTCACGTCGGCCACAAGTCCATCGTTGAGCGCATTCCGCTTGTCCGGACGATTAAGCGTCAGGATACGGATCGCTCCGACACTCTCAACAAGAAGTTCTGACATAACGAAAGTCTACGGCTTTGCCAAGCTGGGGTACTACGGCCTAGGTCCCGAGGTCGCCATCACCGAATCTACCATCGTCCCAGCAAACTAGCCGCAGATCACCTTTACTGCTTCGTAAAGATCTGCCCTGCATTCTCGGGCGATAGCTTGAAGCCGAGTGTCTCGGCGGCGCGAGACAGCACCGGATCACGTCGGGTGGCAATATCTGAAGGCGAAGGCAGAATCGTTTCGTCGGGCGTAACACCTTTCTTTTCCAGCCTTTGGCCGTCGCGCATTGTGAGATCGGCTATGGTTATTTGGACGTAATACGGAGCCTCGGGATTTATGCCGAAACGGTGCAGGAATTGAGTTGCCTGCATTACCGCTCCAGCAGATCGATCCCCAAGTACCAATCCCCGCTTTTCGATCTGGGCTACTCGAGCAAAAATCTCCGCGGCAGAGGCCGTATCGCTATCGATCAGAAGCGCCAGTTTCCCACGAAAGATATTGTTTCCAGCCGATTTAATAACAAACTTCTCCTTCGTTTTCTGGCGCTTGATCTTCCCGACCAGCAGGTCCTGATCAAAAAACTTACCAGCA
>JAQSDP010000038.1 GCA_029945985.1 bacterium
TCGGGAGATCACGCCCGAGTATTGCGATGAGGGATTCTGACGCGGCCCGAAGACGTTGAAGTAGCGAAGGGAATAGGTCTCAAGTCAATAGACCTCGGTAAATACGCGGCAATAATACTCACCTGCTAGTTTCGCAGCCGCATACGGCGACAGCGGTTCCGGAGACATCGTCTCGACCTTAGGTAGAGTCTGCTGGTCGCCGTAGGCAGAGCTGGATGCCGCATAGACCACCCGCTTCACGCCTGCATCGCGGGCCGCGGTCAGGACGTTGAACGTGCCGTTAACGCAAGCGTTATGGGTTTCCAGCGGGTTAGCGACCGAGCGGGGAACGCTCGGCACCGCGGCCTCATGAAAGATGAACTCCATGCCCATAGCCGCCTTGTTGATCACGGCCCTGTCAGCGATGTCCCCTTCAATGAACTCGAAATCACCTTCGATCTCTTCCAGATTCTCGCGGAACCCGGTGATCAGATTATCGATGATAGTGACCTTGGCCCCACGGCGGATGAGTTCATCCGCAAGATTCGAGCCAATGAAGCCGGCCCCGCCGGTCACAAGAATGCTTGGTGTTGATGGCATGATCAGAAAAATACTTTCAGGAGACACTCTCGGCATCTCCTGCTCCGGGGAAAAAGTTACCGCCCCACTCCGATATAATCGAATCCCAGCTCGCGCATATCAGTAGGGTCGTATACGTTTCGTAGGTCAGCGATTCGCGGAGATGCCAAGAGTCCCTTCACTTTTTCAAGGTCGAGTGAGCGAAACTGGTTCCATTCCGTGAGTATCACGAGAACGTCGGCACCTTTGATGGCGTCATATTCATCCGACGCGTATTCGATACCGGTTATGAAGTGTTTCGATTCCTCCATTGCAACCGGGTCGTATGCACGCACCTTAGCGCCCAGACCAATAAGCGAATGACAGATGTCTATCGCGGGTGACTCACGCATGTCGTCGGTCTCGGGTTTAAACGAGAGTCCAAGAATGCCGACAGTCTTGCCTTTAAGGTCGCCGACAAGCTTTTCGATCTTGGGGATCATCGCTTGCCGCTGTAGATCGTTTGCCTCGATCACCGCATCAACTATGCGGGTCTCTACTCCAAACTGGTCTGCAACGGTGGTCAGGGCTCTTGTATCCTTCGGAAAGCATGATCCACCGTAACCCGGACCCGGATGAAGGAACTTTCTACCGATCCGATTGTCCATTCCCATCCCGCGGGCAACATCGTGGACGTCGCAACCGATGGCGTCGCACAGATTCGCGATTTCATTAATGAACGTTATCTTGGTTGCAAGAAACGCGTTCGCAGCATATTTGATCAGCTCTGCCGCTTCCAGCGATGTAATTACGATGGGAGCTTCGATCAGTGAAAGCGGGCGGTAAAGCTCCTTCATGACCTCGATCGCTTCCGGCTCGTTGCTGCCGACGACCACGCGGTCGGGCCGCATAAAGTCTTCGATGGCAGCTCCTTCACGAAGGAACTCAGGATTAGAAGCGACACCAAACGTCATTCCCTCCGGAATACGCTCCGTTACAAAATTCCGAAGCCATTTTCCGGTTCCGACAGGAACGGTCGATTTGGTGACCAGAACTTTATAGCCGTTCATGGCCGATGCCACATCTTCGGCGGCCTGCTGATAATAGCTCATATCAGGCGAGCCGTCCTCTTTCGGCGGCGTGCCTACTGCGAAGAATACGACCTTCGATTTTTCAACCGCGGACTTGAGATCTGTCGTGAATTCAAGTCTTCCAGCTTTAACATTCTTCTCAACGATCTGATCCAACCCGGGTTCGTAGATAGGGATAATGTTTTGATTGAGTTTGTTGATCTTATCGGCGTCCACGTCGACGCAGGTCACATGAATGCCGAACTCGGCAAAGCAGGCACCGGACACAAGTCCGACGTAACCGGTTCCAATCACAGCAATTTGCATAGAAAATAACTACCTTTAAGACGATTCAATAGAATGAGGCCGCTATATAATGAAGCGGGCCATATTGATCTCAATATGGCCCGCTTAAAGTTTTCGGAAGGGAGTGTTACTGGCCACCCTGGGTCGATCCGCCGCCCCTCGTCGGGCTAACGACGATCGTATCGCAATCGGCGCCCTCGCAAACATCAGGTTCGTCCTTGAGAAGGAACGAGGTTGCGATGATACCGCCGGCCACCAGGAACAACCACCAAGGTACACCGAAGCGGACCGGGGGAGCTGAATCGGGGCGAAGGCATGGCACGCAGCCCGTCTGAGCCAGATTACCCGCCGTCGCCGACGTGCCAGCAGCAACCTGACGGTCGCTCGCACCTTCTCGCATCGTGACAAAACCTGTGGTCGCATCGACGTGAGTGTGCGAACATTCTACTTCAACCAGGAAATTATTGGCCTGCGACGCATCAGCGATGATCGTTGCGTCCTTGGTTGTGAACGTGGTTGCAACGCCGGCTGCATTAGCAACACGGGCCTTTCCTGACGCTAGGATGCCGACGATGCCGGCCTCCGTAAAATTAAGAACAAGATTCGAATCGGCGAGGATCTCGACACGCCCGGTCTTGCCAAGGCTGACGATCGCACTCGAGTTCGCACCGGTTACAATGGTGCTGCCTGAGATGACCGTCGAATTCGAAACGGCGGTTTGGCCGTTAACCGTTACCTGACCGGAAACGGTGATCTCACCCATGAGCGTATTTGGTAAAGCAATAGCCCATGAAGAGTAAACGCACAGGACCGCAATGGCCGTGAGCGAGCAGACAGATTTGCGAAGAATATTTTTGCCGAGCATCTGAGTTGATCTCCTCCTACTAACAATCCTTTTTTCAATTCTCCACCCTAAAAGGGCAGAGAGCAACTGAATATCAGTTAAATTTTTATGACTAGCATTTGCACGTTCTAAGTTCTTAAGAACAATGCGGAATGCCTGGTAAAGATCTTTAAATTAACCAGGTCATTCAATCTTTTACACCAATACCAGAGTGATGTCAACAAATTCTAAAGCTAATTTGTTCACTTCTAACACTTTATTGTCGGGGTCGCCCCAGTTATTCGAACCGTCAACGCGGGTATCCTGGGGGATATCTTTGCTGATCTCTGACCTGGTGCTCCGCGGGCACTTGAATTTGAAGGTTTCATCATCCTACATTGCCCGAACCAGGTTTTTCTGTTTTAATTTCTGAAACTTGTTCATTCGAAAGGAGATATTCAATGACTTTCAGGATCCTGTTCGTTCTCGCTGTCGCGGTCTTCGCCATCAGTTGCACCGGCCCCGTACAAAATAATTCCTCGTCGCCCACCAATCGAGTGGATGGATCCAAAAGGCTCAAGATCGGGTTTGCAATGGATACGTTGAAGGAAGAGCGGTGGGTTCGCGACCGCGACGCGTTCGAGGCTCATTGCAAGAAGATGGACGTCGAGTGCGTTATAACGGTTGCTGACAATAGGGCCGAGAAGCAGGCCAACGACGTGGACAATCTCCTGACCCAGGGCGTCGACGCACTGGTCATTGCCCCGAACAATGCAACTCAGGCGGCGTCGATGGTCGAGAAGGCGAAGCAAAGAGGAGTTCCGGTGATCAGTTATGACCGTCTGATCAATTCCGACCAGATCGATCTTTATATTTCTCATCAGGTTCCGGTTATCGGCCGAAAGATCGCGGAATACGCTTTAGCTAAGGTTCCCGAGGGTAATTACGTGATGGTGTACGGAGCTAGCACTGACAACAACGCCGTAATTATGAAAAAAGAGCAGCTCGATGTTCTTAAAGCCGCGACCGATAGTGGCAAGATCAAGATCGTTGCTGACAACTTCACCCCCGACTGGAAGCCCGAAGAGGCCCTAAAAATGGCGGAGAACGCTCTTACACAGAACGGCGACAATATCCAGGCCTTCGTTGTTTCGAATGATGGCATGGCGGGCGGTGTCATCTCGGCTCTCGCAAATAAAGGACTCGCTGGGAAGGTGTTGGTGACCGGACAAGATGCTGCTCTCGATGGCCTTCAGCGGATCGCGGAGGGCAAACAGACCATGACTGTCTATAAACCGATCATCCCGCTGGCAAGTCAGGCTGTTGAAGCAGCCATTAAACTCGCCAAAAAGGAGTCCCTCACAACGACTCCGTTTATGAATGAAACGATAAACAAGGAAGTACCCGCCATCCTTCTCGAGGTTACGGTTGTTGACAAAGATAATCTGCTGACCACGGTGATCAAGGATGGATACGCGAAATACGAGGACGTTTACAAGAATGTCCCGGAAGCACAACGGCCGCCGAAACAGTAGATCGCATCAAAATGGAAAAGCTGTTTCTTGCCGCCGATCTAGGCGGCACAAACCTTCGAATGGCGGCAGTAGATAGTGTCGGAACGATCGTCTCGCGAAATCGGATGTCCACACCATCCGATGGAAAGCAGGAAGACATTGTTTCGGCTATCCTTTCCGTAATTGCCGAATTCAGGCGGGAACTTGCCGGAAAATTTGACCTAGCGGCGTTTGGCGCTGCAATGCCGGCCATTGTGAACTCCCAGGCTGGCATCATCCTCAGGTCCCCGAATCTTCCAGAGCTTAACGATCTCGATTTCGAAGCCCGCTTTACACGCGAGTTAGGCATTCCCGTCGTCCTTGAAAACGATGCTAACGCGGCGGCGGTAGGCGAGCGATGGAAGGGGGCGGCAAAGGGTGTCCGGAATTCGATCCACGTTACGTTGGGTACGGGCGTAGGCGGCGGTATCATAATCGACGGTACGCTCGTTCGCGGAATCGACGGAACTGCAGGTGAGATCGGCCATATTGCGGTAGAACCCGAAGGTTACCCCTGCGGGTGCGGTAGTCAGGGTTGTGTTGAGCAGTATGCGTCGGCAACCGCGATCGTCAGGATCGCTAAGGAGTTAATGCCGCTGCACCCTGAAACGGAACTCCACTCAAGTTTGGAGCTCACCCCGCTTGATGTGTTTGAGGCGGGCATGAAGGGCGACCGGCTGTCGCTTGAAGTGTTTAGGGTCTCCGGCACGTATCTCGGCATCGCGCTGGGAGGGCTGGTTAATGTGCTCAATCCCGAGGCGATCGTGATCGGAGGGGGTGTGGCTGCCGGATGGGATCTTTTTATTGAGCCTCTTCAGTCGGAGATCCTTCGTAGGGCATTCCAGCATCCTGGAGAACGTGTTAAACTGATGCGCTCCGAACTCGGAGACGATGCAGGGATCCTTGGGGCAGCGTTCTTAGCCTCTCAAAAGATAAAGGCTTGATTCGATAACAGGATATGAACGTATTCCATAAGGTCTTGGTAAAGATCTTTGAGATCACTGGCGGCAAAGACAATGTCGAGGTCGACCTCGTCGACCTGTTGAAGAAAGAAGGCTTTTTTCCAAGTATCGACAGCATCTCCGCGCAGCTTCTCGGCGAGAGTTGGATCACTGACGGTGGCCGGAAGTATACGTGCAAGATCACTCACTGGGGTGTCGCTGAAGCTAAGAGGGTAATGTCGAATGCCCCTGACAAGGTCAGCGAGGTCGAGAAGGAATCCAAACGGCTGCTGACTGAGGCGCGCGGCCTCATTACGATGCTCGAGGAGTTCGCGAGCAAGCCGGATTCTAAAAAGTTCGACGGTATTGAGAAGCGGATCTCGGACCTTGCGGATCGTTCCAAGGCAGTCCGGCAACATCTTTGATCAAAATACGCCTTGCGAATCACGCGGTTCTTTTGTAAACTAATCGTTTGCAACGATGCGTGCGGTGTCGAGTGGGTTTCGTGCCCACTTTTTATTTTGCGTTCTGGGTCAAATGGAATCACGTTCGATTGAAGCAAGGATCAAGGAGATCGCCTTAAAGGCGACCGCTGACTTTGGGGTCGAGTTCATCCACCTCGAGATCGGCGGCACCAGGCGAAATCAGATCGTTAGAATATTCGCCGACAAGGATGGGGGTATCACGATCGAAGATTGCTCGAATGTGTCGAAAGCAGTTGAGTCGGCCATGGACGCTGACGATTTCATGCCGGCCGCTTACGTCCTTGAGGTTTCATCCCCGGGACTAGACCGCGAGCTTTATACCCTGGCCGATTTTGAGAAGTTTGCCGGCAGTCTGGCAAAGATCAAGATGAAGCCGAATTTTGAAGGTCCTAAGGGCCTGAACGGAAAGATCGTGAAAGTCGAAGACGGCGAAGTAACGTTTGACGATCGGACGACGGGTCAGATCACCTTCTCCTGCGAATCCGTAGCTAAGGCGAATTTGAAAATTGATATAGCGCAGGAGCTGAACCGGCGATAGCCGCTGGCCTGCATCAAGGGAGAATCAAGTGTTCTTATGACATCATCGATCCAACAGAGTATCGACATGCTTTGCAGCGAACAGGGCCTCGACCGCGACATGGTTATCGAGGCAATGAAGGACGCTGTTAAAGCCGCGGCGCGCAAGCAGTTCAAAGCACAGGACAAGACGGGCGACAGTATCCAGGTCGAATGGAATCCGGAAGAGGGCGAGGTCGAGGTTTCTGTTCAGAAGACTGTCGTTGACACCGTCGAGAATCCTTCAGCCGAGCTATCGCTTGAGGAAGCGGTTGAACTTGCGGGCGAAGAGGTCGAGCTTGGGGATATCCTTCAGATCCCGCTAAACCGTGAAGAGATGGGCCGGATCGCCGCCCAGACCGCCAAGCAGATACTCGTTCAGAAAGTTCGCGAGGCTATTAGGGAAAAAGTCTACGACGAGTACATCGATCGAAAAGGCGAGCTGGTGAACGGTACGGTTAAGCGGTTTGAACGCGGTGATGTGATCGTCGATCTTGGCAATAATCTTGAAGGTGTGATCATTCGTAAAGAACAGTCGCGCGGTGAGGTTTGGAACCAGGGCGAGCGCATTCGAGTGGTGATCTCAGATGTAACGAAAGATCAAAAAGGCCAGCAGATCAAGCTCTCGAGGGCTTCGTCGGAACTTGTCAAGCGTTTGTTCGAAATGGAAGTTCCGGAGATCTATGACGAAACGGTTGTCATCAAATCTGCCGTGCGTGAGCCCGGCGACCGAGCAAAGATCGCGGTCACCTCTAACGAGCGTGATGTCGATCCGGTCGGAGCCTGCGTTGGTATGAAAGGCTCGCGCGTACAGTCGATCATCAAAGAACTCCGCGGCGAGAAGATCGACATCATCGAGTGGTCCGACGAGCCATCCGTCTTTGCCGCCAATGCGCTTTCACCGGCGAAGGTATCTCAGGTCCGTATTACCGACATAGAGAAGCGCAAGATGCACGTTATCGTCGGCGAAGACCAGTTAAGCCTCGCGATCGGTAAGAAAGGGCAGAACGTTCGCCTCGCTACTCGGTTGGTTGGCTGGGACATCGATATCGTGAGTGAGGAAGTCCTGAAGAAGGAGATCGCTCAACAAATGGGCAAGATGATGGCTTCCGGCGAAGCCGTGCCTCTCACGGCCCTTGAGGGAGTGACTCCAAACCAGGCTGAAACTTTAGCGGGTAAGGGAGTTGACGACGTCGAAAAACTTGCGGCAATGTCGATCGACGACTTGGTTGAAACCCTTGACGTGACGTTCGACGATGCGGATCACATCCTTTCAGCTGCCCGCGAGGTCGTTGCGGCGAAAGAAGCTCCGGCTGAGTCGGCTCCGGATGGCGACGCCAAAGCAACGGCAGATGTCGCTGAACCTGCTGAGGCTGCAGCGGCATTTGTGGATGCTGAGAAGGCTGAGGTTGCGACGGAGACAGGCGCAACAGAGGAGATCGCTGAGGCTTCTGAGGATGCTCCGATCGAGGAAGCAGGCGAAGCTGATGATGCCGAGTCAGAACCCAGCATCGCTGAGTCCGTGGAAACCAACGATGAAGACGCGCAAGCGGCGGATGTGAATGAGCCGTTGGTCGAAGACGTCGCCGAGAAGCACGAAGAGGCACAGTCTTAACCGTGCGGATCGTTACGCAAGGTTTCGCATTTTCTCCCTAGAACCGGCCTTAAAGTATTTGTGAGCCCTGGCCAGGCAGACGCAGAGTTATTATGGCAGCAGCTAAGAAAGTCAGGGTTTATGATCTCGCGAAGGATTTGAAGCAGGACGCCAAGCGCGTTATTGAGGATCTGCGCCGCGAAGGTGCGGATGTCAGCGTCCCCTCAAATTCCGTTAGTGTTGAGATCGCTGAAAAAGTACGGCTAAAATATTTTCCTAAAACCGAAATCGCGCCGAAGCGTGCCATTAAGGTAATTAAGAAGAAAGCCGATGCGGAAGGCTCTGACGAGATTCACGAAATCGCTCCGCCGCCGGAAGCTCCAGAAATTGTTTCGGAAGTTCAGGAAGTCGTAGCGGCTCCCGCGGACGCTGAAGCAGAACCGGCGACTCCCTCGGTCCGA
>JAQSDP010000039.1 GCA_029945985.1 bacterium
TGCAGCAAAACGCTTCCTCCAAATGAATTAGTTCAAGTTATTGTTTAGGTTGACGATACGCTGGTTCAACTCCTCAAACTTATCAGCGTCAAAGCCTCGGGGTTCGGGAATTGCGGCCTTTAAATCCAGAATTCTCGTGACCGATGCGTCTAAACATTCTTCACTGATCGAACCCTCTCGGACGGCACTGGTTACCGCATGGTAACCGTCATAGATCGCATCTACGCTGGCACAGATCGCTAGCATATCCGCTCCGGCATTGACCGCCATTTTACATGCCTCTCCGATGCCGTAATTGCGGACGATCGCGCCCATTTCCATGTCGTCTGTAATTGCTACCCCTTTGAAATTTAACTCGTCGCGAAGGAGAGTTTTAACCACGCGACTACTCAGCGAAGATGGTAATAGCTTGCCATTATCGTCGAATTCCTGCAAACGCGTATTCGGATAGGCAGCGTGAGCGATCATTACGGAAGCGCATGGGAAGCTGTGGATGAGTTCGCGATATGGGTAAAGATCGACCTTGTTCAGCTCGTCGTGAGTGATCTGAACTACCGGCAGCTCCTCGTGCGAATCCACCTGAGCCGCGGCGAGTCCTGGAAAATGTTTGAGGCAGCCGAGAATGTCGTGCTGTTCGAGACTCCGGAGAAATGCGGCTGCCATTTCGACAACGTGTTCCTTTGATGTCCCCAAGCCACGGGATTGCAGACCGTTCACCAAGCCGCCACGGGCCTCATCGATAACGTCGACGACCGGTGCGAAGTCCATGTTGAAGCCCAACAAACTAAGAGTTTCACCGATGATCGATCCGAGTTCGCGTGCATCTTCTGCGTTTCGAAGCTGACTCGCAGCGGGCATTGGCGTCGTAACGCGCCGCAGCCTGTCGACCCGGCCGCCTTCCTGGTCGAGGCTGAGAAAGGGCGGAACTGAGATGGCGGAGTGTAAACCCTCGAGGAGCGCTCGAGTCTGTGACAGTCCTTTGATGTTACGGGCGAAAAGGCAGATGCCGCCGGGCTGAATTTTGTCGATGAGCTGCTGGGTAGATTCATCTAGCTCGGGGCCGGGAATACCGATGAAGAAGAGCTGGCCGATCTTTTGCTCGAGTGAGAGGGAATTGATGTCGATTGCCGGCATAAATGGACTTCACGGAACGCCTTAGCGGTCGGGCGGCCGATATCTAACCTGATACTTAAACTATCTTCGATTTCAGCGAACGCAGGAGATTCTTACTGTCTTCGGGGGAAAGCGATTCGATCTCGACCGATCTTAGCTCGTCGATCGCCGATTCGTTTGAGATGGCAAACAATGAAAATTGCGAGGCCATATTCTTGCCTGCCGCCATCGCCAGTCCTTTGCGGCCCTCGTCCGCGAATACTGCAAGTTCGTATTTTTCGAGCTTCTCGAGCACCTCTTTCGCGCGCTCGACGACTCCCGCGGGAAGTCCGGCAAGTTTCGCAACGGCAATTCCGTACGATTTCGATGCCTTCCCTTTCGCAAGCTTGTGGAGAAACACGACGTCGCCGTCCGTCTCAGACGCAGTGATTTGATAATTCTTCGCTCCCGGAAGATGTTCGGCAAGCTCGGTTAGTTCGTGATAATGCGTCGCGAATAGCGTCTTGGCGGCGTGATCCGCTGAATTGTGGAGATATTCGGCAACCGCCCACGCTATCGACAACCCGTCGAATGTTGAGGTGCCGCGCCCGATCTCATCGAGTAGGATCAGACTTCGTGCAGTCGCGTTATGTAGAATGGCCGCCGTCTCGGTCATCTCGACCATGAAGGTCGATCGCCCCGAAGCGAGGTCATCCGACGCGCCGACGCGGGTCCAGACACGATCTACGATCGGGAGCCGTGCTGATGCCGCCGGTACGAATGAACCGATCTGCGCCAACACCTGTATCAATGCGATTTGACGAAGGACCGTCGATTTGCCGCCCATATTCGCACCGGTGACGATCATGAGGCGGTCGGTCGAGTTATTAAGATAGGAGTCGTTCGGGACGAATGAGGCGCCGATGAACGCTTCGACGACTGGATGGCGGCCGTTCTTGATCTCGATCTCATCGCCGTCGTGAAGCGTCGGGCAGACGTAGTTTCGTTTGGCAGCTGTCTCGGCGAGGGAAGCGAGAGCATCCAGGGTCCCGATTGCTCGGGCGGTTGACTGGAGCGGCTGTGTCTCCGCCTTTGCAGATTGCCGAACTCGCTCAAACAATTCCGTCTCAAGCTGAACTATCTTCTCTTCGGCACCGAGGACCTTCTGCTCCCATTCCTTTAGTTGCGGCGTGGTGTAGCGCTCTGCATTTGCCAGGGTCTGGCGGCGTTCGTAGTCCTCGGGCACGCGGGCAAGCTGAGCTTTTGAGATCTCGATGTAATATCCGAAGACGTTGTTGAAACGGACCTTGAGAGTGGGTATACCCGAACGCTGACGCTCAGATTCTTCAAAGGAGGCAATCGTCTGTTTTCCGGAACGCGAGACCTGGCGCAGATCGTCAAGGTCCTTGTCGAAGCCGTCCTTGATAACGCCACAGTCGGCAAGATTCATTGGCGGCTCGTCGGCAATCGCCCGGTCTATCAGATCGGCTAGTTCCGGCAGGTCGAACATGTTCTCGGAAAGCACCTGCAGAAGCAGCGAACGGCTATCGACCAGGTGGCCGGCGACTTTGGGGACCTGCCGTATCGACCGGAGAAGCGCCAACAGATCGCGCGGGTTCGCATTGCCGAGGTTGACGCGGCCGACAAGCCGTTCAATGTCCGACACCTCCTTCATAAGGAATCGAAGCTGGTCGCGGAGGATGGAATCGGAAAGTTCCATGACCGCCGACTGCCGAGTCTGAATCTCGCTTCGTTTGATCGAAGGCCGAACAAGCCACGACCTTAGCAGCCTTCCTCCCATCGAAGTGGTGGTCTCATCTATTACATTAAGTAGCGTATGCTTATTGTTGTCTGATCTAGCATCAACGAGATCGAGATTACGCAAAGTGACGGCGTCCAGTACCATGAACTCGGACGAGTCGTAGTAGCTGATCTCAGAGATGTGCTCGGCAGAAGCTTTTTGAGTTTGCTGCGCATAAGCCAGGCAAAAGCCTGCTGCCCGGGCCGCCTCGTTGTGACCTTCAAAGCCGAATCCGGCTAAATCGTGCGTCTTGAAGTGCGAACTTAGTATCTCACCCGCCTCTTTTGCGGATAGGTCTTCGACTTCAGTAGTGGTTGGTCCCGTGCTGCCCGGTCTTGCACGAGGAGAATCAGTCAATAATGGCTGGTCGTTCTGAGTTGGGTAGACGTCGTTGAGCTTGGGGGCCAGAATCGAGGGGCGGAGAATTTCACGCGGTGAAAAGCTTTCGATCTGTTCAACGATACAATGCCACGCATTCGCTCCAACGAACTCTGTCGCCTGAAACGAGCCCGTCGAGAGTTCAAGGAACGCTATCCCAAAGCGATCTCCACTGCCGGAAATAGCGGCTAGGTAATTTGAATCTCGCGAATTGGTAAGCTGCGAGTCGATCGCTGTACCCGGCGTTATCACGCGAACAACCTCTCGCTTCACTAGTTTGACGCCTTTGCCCGCCGCTTCGGCCTGCTCACAAATGGCTACACGATAACCTTTCTTTACTAGCTTCGCGATATAGCCGGCAGCCGCATGATGAGGAACGCCGCACATCGGCAGAGGATTTGGAGAGTCTTTTTGCCGCGCGGTGAGAGTTATCTCGAGCTCACGAGCGCCAACGATCGCGTCTTCGTTGAACATCTCATAAAAATCACCGAGCCGGAAGAACAGGATCGTTCCAGGGTAGCTCTTCTTTATCTCGAGGTATTGCCGAAGCATCGGCGTGGCATTTTCCATCGTCAGCGGAGCGGAATCAGAAATCCAAGTGTAACCAAGGTAGCGAAGACTTTCAAAACTGTTGGTTTTCAATGCCTTATCGCTTCTGCTAAAATTCAGAATTGCTCGAAACTCTTTTAGTGGTCTTAGAAAGCAGCAGATCGATTGCAGCGATTCTCGCCAAGGCTGATCAAGGGGCGGCCAAGATGTATCAAGTTATTCCCAAAATAAGCGGTCTGAAAGGACGTTCTGCTCGTTGTGTATTGCTCTGTTCTATAGTCGCTTCCTTTGCCGTAACGATCTTTACCCAGGCTCCGGCTATCCTTCCTGGACAGGAGCGTTACCGGATCGGATATCAGGATCGGGTGACAGTACAGGTGTTCCGGCGCCCGGAACTTACCCAAACTGTAGATGTAAATCCCAATGGCACCATAAGTCTGTTTCGACTTCCCGAACCGGTTGTCGCGGTGTGCAAAACCGAGGGAGAACTAGCAAGCGACATTGCGGATGCTTACCGGAAGGATTATTTACGAAACCCGGAGGTAAAAGTCATCGTTTCAGAGCAGCGTTCGCAAGCCTTTGCAGTCATCGGAGCCGTGGTCAAGCCGGCGCAATACGTTGTGAGCAAGCGTATTCGGCTGCTTGAGCTTTTGTCACTTGCTGGCGGGCCCTCACCTGAGGCGGGTTCACGGCTTATCTTGGCCCGGACCGGGAGCACCGCAACCTGTAAAGACGGAGCGGCCACGCAGGAAGTGTCGGACGTACTTTACGCCGACTTCAAGATCAAGGACGTCCTTGAAGCTCGTGAAAACCCTGAGGTCAGGCCCGGTGATATAGTTTCAGTACTCGAGGAAGATAGCGTTTACGTCTACGGAAACGTCATTAAACAAGGCCAAGTTAAATTCAAAGAGCCGATCACGCTGATGCAGGCGATCGCTTCGGCTGAAGGGCTAAAGCCCGCGGCTAAAAAGGACAAGATCCGTGTGCTTCGGCAGAAGAGCGGAAGCTTAGAAAAGGAAGAACTGATCTTTGATCTCGGAAAGATATCAAAGACCGGTGCGAACGATCCATTTCTTCAGCCAAACGACATCGTTGCCGTCAGCGAAGACGCCGCGAAGAGTATCTTTCAAGGTATTAGCCGCTCGTTAACGCAGGGATTACCTTCAATCTTTTACAGATTTCCATAGTTTATTAATGAAAGAGAGTCGAGAGATCATCCGAAGCCTCCCAAGCAGGGATCCTGCCGAAATCGAGCGCGCGTTCGAGTCTCAGATCGGACCTCAAACCGGCGGTTATCCCGGATATCGGGATCACTACTCTGCGGATGGGTACCAGTTAGTTGATTATTGGCAATCGATCCGCAAGAGACTGTGGCTTGTGATTACCATCGTCGTTATTGCTACCACGCTCGTCGCTATTTACATGGCGCGAAAACCGAATATCTACCAATCGAAGGCTCGAATACAAGTCGATCTCGAGCAGACAAACCCCGACCTGATCACTAATGATCGACAGCGGGTGCTGTCGAATCCCGATCCCGCCTATTTCAATACGCAGTTGCAGTTGCTAAGCAGCGAAGCCCTGTTGCGTCGCGTTGTAAAGGAACATAACCTTGACACCAACAAGGAGTTCCGAACTAGTAAAGACGAAGCTTCGGCACTGCAGGGATTTCTGAGATCCATCGGGCTGGCTCAAGACCCGAAGGTCGTTTCGCAGCGTGACGGAGATCTTGCGAGCTCTGATGAAATTGCCGAGGCACTGCGTTTGGCTCCATATGTAGATCAGATAAAAACAAATCTGACCATCGATCCAGTTCGTGAGTCCAGGGCTACATTTAAGGACACAAGACTCATCGAAGTTTCTTACCGCCATACCGACCCGGTTTTTACCGCCTTCGTTGTAAACAGCATTGGTGAAACATTTGTTAACGCTAACTCGGAAAAGCGGTCCGGTACCAGCCGAAAGACTAATGACTTTCTTCAACAGCGGATCGCCGAACTTCAGACAGAGATCCGAAACGACGAACTCAGGCTGGTTGAGCTAAAGCAAACTGCGGGGATTCTCAAGACGGACGGAGAACAAACGATCGTACTTGACCGACTCTCAGGATTGAACCGAGATCTACTGGAGGCGGAAAATAACCGGAAACTGGCGGAGGCGAAATACAACTCGGTTCTAAAGTCTCCAGAAAATGCAAAAGCACTAACCGAAGAGCGGATGGCGCGCTACATAACCGAACAAGAAAACAGTTTACGAGCCCTCCGAAACGAAACTCAAAAGAAGATCTCGGCGCTCCGGGCAGAAAGGGCGAAACTTCTTCAGGATTTTCAAGAATCTGCTCCGGAGGTGAAGGAGGTCGACACTCAGATCAACAGCCTCGAAGGCTCTATAAATGATGAGGCAGCGAAGAATCGCCGGGAACTTGATGAGTTCCGATTGCGGAGTGCGCAAGTGCTTCTGGATACACTTCGAACTGAGTATCAACAAACAAAAGAACGTGAAGACAAGATCAGGGTCTCCTACAACGAGCAGTACTCACTGGCCCAGGGGCAAAATACTGGGGCGGTCCAGATAAGGCTGATCGAGCAGAACATCGAGACCAATAGAGGGTTTCTCGACAATCTCAGGAAACAGCAAAGTGGGAACGACGTAGCCGCCAAAGGTTCGGACAATAACATAAGCGTTGCCGATTACGCGATCCCTGATCAAGAGCCGGTTTCGCCGAGACGCCTCTCGACTGTTTTGGCGGCGCTCATACTTTCAACACTCTTCGGCATGGGCTTGGCTCTTTTCCTTGAGTACCTCGACGACACTCTAAGTTCTACGGACGAGGTCGAAAGTTTTCTGCAGCTGCCGGCGCTTGCAGCGATCCCTTCGTTGGAATCTATGCCCCGACGGAAGCTTCTTGTGGGAGCGAATGGCGAAGACAGAGACGCGATCCCTAATTCAGAGCTGCTGATCTACTCTGATTCCCGGTCTTCACTGGCAGAGGCGTATCGGCAGTTGAGGACCTCGATCCTTCTTTCGACGGCTGGTCACCCGCCCAAATCGCTGCTGATCACGTCGAGTCTGCCCTCTGAGGGTAAAACTACCACTGCAACCAATACGGCAATTAGCCTCGCCCAAACAGGCTCTCGTGTGCTGATCATCGATGCTGATATGCGGAGGCCGCGGGTACATTCGGTTTTCGGCATCAAGCATAACGCCGGGCTTAGCTCCTTTCTTTCCAGCGAGTTGAAGGAGCAGGACGTGCTGGACTCTATTCAGGTTGATGAGAGAACAAAGGTTAGCGTTATGACCTCAGGGCCGATCCCGCCGAATCCGGCGGAATTGATCGGGTCCGATCAGATGTCAAAACTACTGAGGCTCCTCTACAACCATTTTGATCATGTTGTAGTCGACTCACCACCGATCACGTCTTTCACCGACGGTGTCTTGTTGGCTTCCATCGTTGATGGGGTAATTCTGGTCGTCCACTCTGGAAAGAGTTCACGACAGGTCGTCCGCAAAGCTCGGCAGCTGATCCAAGACGTCGGGGCCAAGATATTGGGGATAGTCCTAAACAATGTGGACCTTAAATCGAAAGAAAATTACTACTACCAAAGCTATTATCATCGTGAAGGGTACGATTCGCAGGACCGGCCGTAGGAAACCGTATGTCGAATTCTAAAAGGGTCCTTGTGACGGGCGCCGGCGGTTTCATCGGAAGTCATTTGACCGCGTATCTAAAGCAAAAAGGGTATTGGGTCAGGGGCGTCGATCTGAAGATGCCGGAGTTCGCGGAATCGGTCGCGGACGAGTTCAAGATTCTGGATCTACGGCTTCGGGAGGGTGCGTTAGCGGCAGGTAAAGGCATCGACCAGGTTTATGCTCTTGCGGCGGACATGGGTGGAATGGGTTACATCTCATCGCATCATGCTGAGATCCTTTACAACAATTCTCTAATCAACCTTAATACTATCGAGGCGGCGAGGGTCCACGGAGTTAAGCGTTACCTCTATACCAGTTCTGCGTGCATCTACCCGGAACACCTTCAGACCGAAGCGGACGTAAAGCCCTTGAAGGAATCGGATGCATATCCGGCAGCCCCGCAGGATGCTTATGGTTGGGAGAAGCTAGTATCCGAGCGATTATGCCAGCATTATCGTGACGATTACGGACTCGATACAAGGGTCGTCCGTTTTCACAATATCTTCGGTGAAAAAGGCACCTGGGACGGCGGCCGTGAAAAGGCCCCGGCTGCACTGTGCCGAAAGATCGCTTTTGCGAAGCTCACGGGCAATAGCGAGATCGAGATCTGGGGAGACGGGGAGCAAACACGTTCATTCTGCTATATCGATGATTGCGTCGACGGGATCTATCGGCTAATGGGCTCAGAATTCTCTGACCCCATCAATTTGGGCCAGGACCGGATGATATCCATCAA
>JAQSDP010000040.1 GCA_029945985.1 bacterium
CGCATCCGGTTCATCATCGGCCCACTGCTCGGGAGCCATGTAGAAAGGTGAGCCCATCAATCCGGTCGTCTGAGCCTGGATGAACGAGCCCAACAGTTCACCAGACTTTATCTTGGCTAAGCCGAAATCCAGGATCTTGACCGCCTGCGACATGCTTGGCCGGTCGGAACAGATCATGATGTTGAGCGGCTTGAGGTCGCGGTGAACGATGCCCTGATGATGCGCGGCGCCGACTCCGTGGCAGATCGCCGACATCACATCAAACGCCATTTCTGGATCGAGGCGTTTCTCGCGTGCGAGCATATCGTGCAGCGATTCGCCTTCGACGTATTCCATCACCAGGAACGGGATCTGCCCGTTGATCACGCCGTAATCGTTTACAGCGACCACGTTCTGATGGCGGATCGCCGCCGCCGCAAGCGCCTCCTGTCGAAAGCGCGTCACGAGTTGCGGGTCGTTACCAACGAGGTCTGGAAGGATGATCTTGATCGCGAGTTGAGTTTTTAGGTAAGCGTGCCGCGCCTTGTAAACCACTCCCATCCCGCCCTGGCCCAGGCGCGACTCGAGGTGATACTTCCCCTCCAGGACCGGTTCGCCGGCGATCGTATGCATCGTCGGCATACCGTCCTTTGGACAGGTTGCTACCGCATCGGCATAGCAGGTTTTACATAACTGGCATTCTTTCATTGCACGCCGTCGCAGAACCGCACAAGATCATTAGAAATACGCTTAAATTTATAGACTCTTTTGAAGGAGAACTTTTGCCGCACGAGTACGCCTAATTCTAGTTTTTTTACGGATTTCAAGCAAGGTCCAAGCCCACTTTAGCCTTAATGGGCGGCCTTGCCCGAAATACCGCCATTCCAATGGTTTACTTCACCACAACGTTTACCAACCGCTTCGGCACGACCACCACCTTGACAATCGTCTTCCCGCCGGTGAATTCCTTCACCTTTTCGTCCTGCAGAGCTTTCGTTTCAAGATCGGCATTAGCTGCCTCCGGCGATGCCATGATCCTCGAACGCAGCTTGCCGTTCACCTGAACCGCTATCTCTATCTCATCCGCGACGGCCAGCTCAGGTTTGTACTTAGTGAACCGCGCTCCATTTGCAAGCATCCCGCCCGTCTCGCCGGTGATCTGCTCATACAGCTCCTCCGCCGTGTGCGGAGCGAACGGCGCAAGCATCAGCGCGAGCGACAGCGTACCCTCGTACACCGCAAGCTTCTCATCATCGGCAGCGGAATCCGGCTCGATCTTCGCTTCGTACAAGGCATTGATCAGCTCCATCAATCCCGCGACCGGCGTGTTGAACTGAAGCGTCTCCAAACTATCCTCGACTCGCTTGATCGTCTGATGCGTCTTTCGTCTGACGCTCTTGCTAACCTCACTATCACCTGCGTTAGCGGGCGGTGATTTGTCAGTACCGCCTGCGTTAGCGGGCGGTGATTTGTCAGTACCGCCTGCGTTAGCGGGTGGCTGATCGCTGCCTCTGATCGACTCAAAAACGCCTTTCCACCGATACACAAACCTCCATACACGCTGCAGAAATCGAACCGATCCCTCGATCCCCGATTCGTGCCAAACCAGTTCGTTGTCGACCGGAGCAGCAAACAGAACGAATAACCGCGCCGCGTCCGCACCGTAAATGTCGACCATCTCGTCCGGATCCACGCCGTTGCCTTTAGACTTAGACATCCGCTCGATAGCGTATTTCAGAGGAACGCGGACACCCTTGTCCGCACCGCTTTCCGCGACGAAAGCTCTAGCGACTTTACCCTTGGCGTCTCGTTCGACCATTACCTGATCAGCGGGAAAATACTTTCGTTTACCCGTCGAGTCATCAAAGAAAGTTTCGCCGACAACCATCCCCTGGGTCAGCAAACGCTTGAACGGCTCATCGAACTTCACCAATCCCAGATCACGCATAACCTTCGTCCAGAATCTCGCGTAGATCAAATGCATCACCGCATGATCGTCGCCGCCGATATACTGATCGACCGGCGTCCAATATTCGGCCAGAGCCGAATCGAATGCCGCATCGGCGTTGTTCGGATCCAGGTAACGATAGTAGTACCAGGACGAATCGACGAACGTGTCCATCGTATCCGTCTCGCGTCGAGCCGCTCCGCCGCACTGCGGACAGGCGACGTTGACGAAACTCTCGACCTTCGCGAGCGGCGATTCGCCGGTACCGGTGATCGGAGCGTCGTCAGGAAGTACAACCGGCAGATTCTCATACTTCTCCGGCACCACACCGCAGCCTTCGCAATAGATGATAGGTATCGGAGAACCCCACAGACGCTGCCGCGAGATACCCCAATCTCGTAGGCGATACGTCGTCGCCGCCTCGCCGAATCCGTGGATCTCGGCATAGTGCGTCATCTCCTTCTTGGCATCTTCGCTTGTCTTGCCATTCCAAAAATCCGAGTGAACCAGCACGCCGTAATCGGTCAGCGGCGCTTCAAGTGCCAACGCATGCATCGTGTGATGTTCGTGCGCCATGTGCGACTCGGAGATCACTTGTCGGATCGGCAAGGCAAATTTCTTGGCAAAATCCCAGTCTCGTTCATCGTGCGCCGGAACGCTCATCACCGCCCCGGTGCCGTACTCCATCATCACGTAATTCCCGACCCATACCGGCAAAGCCTCGCCACTAAAAGGGTTAACCGCTTTCAGGCCGGCATCCACGCCGTCCTTTTCTATCTCTTCGCCAAGTTCTCGCGGCTTCAGATTGTCAGCAATTATCGCTTCGATCTTCGAGTTGGTGCTCGCCGAGAAGGTTCCCTTGTATGCATGGATGACAGGGTGAGTAGGAGCCAAGACTATCGCGTTCGCTCCGTAAATTGTGTCGATTCGCGTCGTGAAGATCTTCACTGAATCAGGTGCGTTCTCGACCGGCGCCGACAGCTTGCCTGTCTGCAATTTCACCTTGAAATCCACATACGCACCGGTACTGCGCCCGATCCAATCCCGCTGGCGCTTGAGAACGTTCTGCTCCCAGCCCGCCTCTATCCCGGCCATGTCGTCGAGTAACTGATCGGCATACGCCGTCGTCTTCAGGAACCATTGCTCAAGATCCTTTTTCGTTACCGGATTCCCGCAACGCCAGCACAAACCGCCACTTGCCTGCTCATTCGAAAGCGTCGCCTGATCGGTCTCGCACCAATTGACCTGCGTTTTCTTCTTGTACGCAAGGCCCATCTCGTACATCTTCAGGAAGAACCACTGGTCCCATTTGTAATACTCAGGCCGATGGGCCGCCATCTGTCGGGACCAGTCATAGCTCAACCCCAGCCGCTGCAGTTGCCCCTGCATCGACTTGATGTTCTCTTCGGTCCACTCTCGCGGATTCACCCCACGCTTGATCGCCGCGTCCTCCGCAGGCTGCCCGAACGAATCCCAACCGATCGGATGCAGAACATTAAAGCCCTTCAGCCGCTTGAACCAAGCAACCGCATCGCCTACCGAGTAGTTCCGCACGTGACCCATGTGCAGATTCCCCGACGGATACGGCAGCATCTCTAGCTGATAAAACTTCGGCCGATCGTCCTTCTTCACCTCGAACGCGCCCGTCTCAGCCCACTTCTTCTGCCACTTGGCCTCTACCTTCTTTGCAAAATACTTTTCGTCCATTTCTAGATCCAGTCTACGTTAAGCCAGCGGTCTTCGACCGCGGACGCAATGGTCAATAAAAACCATGATTCTATCGGATAACCTTTCAGCTATCCAATCTAAACTCTTACTTGGGATTGATTTACAGGAAGCGCCACTCCGCGACCGAAAGGCCGCGAGTGGCTACATAAGGGCGAGGCTCTGTCGAGCAAATGTCATGGTGGTATTTTACCGCATTCTGAATCGGTAGTCCATATTTTTCAAGCCCTAGCCAAGCAGCTCCGTAGGAGCGAAATGTTTATAGCACGCCGGACGAATAGATTGCCTCCAGCCCGTAGCGGCGCCACCAATTCAAATACCGCAATAGAATGTCGCTCCTAGGGAACTGGACGCTTCATCTCGATTCGATACGACAAACATTCCACTCCTAATGGAGCTGAGCCCCTACAGTGCGCTGGTAGTGTCCTAATTCTGTTGTGTTAGCGTCTATCCGCGATTAGCATTGAAATGCTAAAATGCTCCCGTGCCTAAACCTACCGCGAAAAGACCGCACCACAGGACTAATGTCTAATGTTGAATGATTCTAAAGATAATAAGGAAAGGTATTGGCCAGCCACATTAACAAAGATAGTGGCATTCGTGATCTTTATTCCTTTGGTTATTCTAGCTGTCCTTATTCTTTTCCTTGCGTGGCTTATACGGGGCGTCCCACTGTAGTACCACAGGATTAGGACTCTACCTCCTCGCTAAATATGTTGAACTTTTCGGTGACTATTGCTATTCTGACAAAACCGTTAGGGTAGGAGTTTTTACTAAACGAAAGTCTTGATGAATAAAAAAACTTTAATGCAGGCGTCGCCGACTTGATCAATTAAGAGTCCGGCTTGACCGTCTGCCCGAAAGTTCAGGAGGCAAAGATGGTCAAACACACATCTGCAACTACCGCTCGCGATATCGACAGCTCTTCACCCCGCACCGACCAACTCTCTGTTTCCAGATCAACACATCAAATTCGCCCGCAGGCCGACGACGTCATCCTCTCGCTCGCGAACGCCTACGAAAACCAACGGGCCCGGCAAGTAACCGAGTGGGAACGAACCCAGTCCACCCGCTGGAACCGCGCCGCGTGAACCAGTCAAAGCCGTCCGTTACTACCCGATCTGCAAAGACCTACGGTCTTTTTGGCCGAGTTCTTCCCATTTTCTTATTTCGTGGTTCATTCGCTTTCGCATCCCTCCTGACCTCTCTATTTTTGATCGCGTCCTCACAAGCTCAAGACCTGGTTTCGTTCGACGCCGATATCCGCGCGGGCACCACCGAACAAAAGCGCGACGCCCTCTTTCGAATTCGAAATCTCAGATCTGAGATCGCCTCCCGAGCCGCCATTCCGGCACTTAGTGATCCCGAGCCCATCATTCGAGCAACTGCCGCCGGGGCCGTTACCCACCTTCCCAAACCCGAAGCAGTTGCCGTCCTGGCTCCGCTATTGAATGACAAGGACGCATTCGTAAGAAAAGAAGGCGCATACGCTCTCGGCAGCACTGAAAGTCCAGACGCCGCAGGACCGCTGATCGAATTTCTCCACCGCGAGAAAGACCTCGAAGCGAAAGGGGCCGCCGTCGTCGCTCTCGGCCAAACTGGAAATCGATCCGCCGTGGAATCGCTGATCCTGCTACTCAAAAGGAAACCCCACGAAGACGAAGAATTCCTCCGCCGCTCCGCCGCACGCTCGATCGGTCAGATCGCACAGATAAACAGGACCGGCAATATCCGTGTCGTAACTCCTCAAAGCTTCCTCCCCGAAAAATTCAAAGAACTGACGGGCGACGATATGACCACTCAGTTCCCCGTTCTCAGCTCGGCTGTCGTAACGCTTGGCTCCGTCCTCCAGAACAAACGCGAAGCCGACGACACCCGCCGGGAAGCCGCGTTCGGTCTCGGCGCGATCGCCAGCCGCGACGCCATCGCCGTTCTCGAAGTCTCCCGCAACAGCCCCGACCCATACCTCGCCGAGATCGCCCTCGAAGCCCTAGCAAAGATCGCGTCCGCCAATCCTGTAAATTAGATTCTGTGCCACCCTTGCAAGGCATGGTACAATCTTCTTCGTGTTTGCGGGAGACTTCCGCACAAACGGTTGGGCTTCTTCGCGCGAACACGAGATTTCAGGTGCGCGGGACAAGTTGCGAAACAGAAATAAATAGCGGAACTGTTTTGCATTCAATATCTACTAATTCCAAGACTGTCCCGCGGTCGTGTTTATTCCGAATTCTTCCGAATCTTTCGGATTTGGTCGGACGGAATATTAAGAAGTAGAAAACTTCGGGAATGTGTTACGCGCATAGGGGGAATAAGGAGGGAGGAAATGCAGGCAGTATCAACCGAAAAGTACGGCGACGAATCGCTACTCGAATCGTATCTGCGCGTCCGCAAGGCGACCGAACATCTTTGCAAGCCGCTTGAGATAGAGGACTATATCCCTCAGCCGAGCGTCGACGTATCGCCCCCAAAATGGAACGTCGCGCACACGACATGGTTCTTCGAGGAGATGATCCTAAAGAAATTTTCTCCCGACTATAAGGTGTTCGACGCGAGTTTCGGATTCCTCTTCAACAGTTACTACAACTCCATCGGCGACCGCACCGCCCGCGACCACCGCGGCGACCTTTCGCGACCGACCGTCAAACACGTTTTTGAATATCGCAAACACGTCGATGAGGAGATGCGTCAGCTCCTGTCAGTACCACCTGCGGTAGCGGGTGGTTCATCGCAACCTGCGGACACGCCTGGTCTCACCGAATTCGTGGTATTGGGCCTAAACCACGAGCAGCAACACCAAGAACTTTTTATCACCGACCTCAAATACACCTTCAGCGTTAACCCGCTATTCCCGGCGTATCGCGAGAACTACGCACCCGAGGAAACGCGCGACAGCAACATCGAGGGATTCACCGACATCGCTGGCGGCATTTACGAGATCGGCTACCACAGCAACAGCTTCCACTTCGACAACGAACTCGGCCGCCACAAGGTCTATCTCGACGACTTCTCTATCGCCAACCGACTCGTAACCAACGCCGATTTTCTCGAATTCATCAACGACGGCGGATACACGGATCACCGGCTGTGGCATTCGGAAGGTTGGGACTGGGTGAATCGCGAAGGCGTGAATTCCCCGCTCTATTGGCACAACCGCGACGGCGAATGGCATCATTTCACGCTCGGCGGGCTTCGCAAACTGCCGATGGACTCGCCCGTCTGCCACATCTCGCTTTACGAAGCGGCCGCGTTTGCCCAATCGAAAGGGATGCGTCTGCCGACCGAGTTCGAATGGGAAGCGGCGAATGAGAAGTTCGATTGGGGCTTGCGTTGGGAATGGACCAACTCAGCCTATCTGCCCTATCCGGGCTTTGCGAAACCAGATGGAGCCGTAGGCGAATACAATGGCAAGTTTATGATGAACCAAATGGTCCTACGCGGAGCTTCAGTAGCCACGCCCGAGGGCCACAGCCGTCCCACGTACCGCAACTTCTTCCACCCGCACCTGCGTTGGCAGTTCACGGGTTTGCGGCTCGCAAAGTCAGTAACATCTGCGTAAGCGGGTGGCCAGTAAGTCAGTACCACCCTGCGTAAGCGAGTGGTCAGATTGTAAGAATTCGAACAAGGGAAGGTAAAAAGATCAGTATGCAATCGTCGCATTCACCTGAACTCACCCAATTCGCCGAAGATGTCCTAAAAGGCCTCTCGTCGAGCCCAAAGCAACTCTCGTCACGCTACTTCTACGACGACGAAGGCTCGCGGCTGTTCATGGAGATAATGAAGCTGCCCGAGTATTACCCGACGCGGGCGGAGATGAAGATCTTCACCGAGCAGAAGGCGGAGATCTGTGAAGCGTTCACCGATGGCACCGATGCGATAGACCTCATCGAGCTCGGGGCAGGCGACGGAACAAAAACGGCAGTGCTGATCGAACACCTGCTAGCGACGGGTGTCGATTTTCGATACGAACCGATCGACATCTCGCAGGAGGCCAATGATGCTCTCGAAACAAGGTTCAAGGAAAAGTTCCCCAGCCTCCGCATCGACCCACACACTGGCGACTACTTCAAGATCCTCGGTTCGTTTAAGAAAGACAATGGCCGGCGGAAGGTGATCCTTTTCCTCGGCTCGAACATCGGAAACTTTCTACGCGATCACGCGGTCGCATTCTTCCGGTCTCTGCGCGGAGTGATGAGCGAGAGCGACCGCCTGTTCGTCGGGTTCGATATGCAGAAAGACCCGCGGACGATCGTGGCTGCTTACGATGATAAACAGGGTATAACTGCCCAGTTCAACCTAAACCTTCTCCGCCGCATCAACCGCGAACTCGGAGCCGACTTCGACATCGGCAAGTTCTCCCACTACGCCCAGTACCGACCAATGGAATGCGCCGCTCGCTCGTTTCTCATCAGCCGCGAGAAACAAACGGTGACCATTAACGCGCTAAACCGCTCTTTCGACTTCGAACAATGGGAAGCGATCTTTATGGAGATCTCCCAGAAATACACCCACGCCATGATCGACGAACTCGCCGGCGACGGCGGCTTCGAGATCGCTCAAGAGTTCTATAACGGCGATG
>JAQSDP010000041.1:0-7222 GCA_029945985.1 bacterium
CAAGCGGCAAGCATCTGCTGAAGATCGACTTCGATTCGGTCAAGCCGCCGCGTCCCTACACGATCTCGGCTTCGGCCTCGGTTCAGGATGTGAACCGCCAGACCTGGGCAGGACAAACATCGCTTCTCGTGCATCCGTCCGACCTGTACGTCGGCATCCGCACGCCGCGGACGTTCGTCCAGAAGGGCGAGAACATAGTCGTCGAGACGATCGTCTCGGACCTTGACGGCAAGCTGATCGCAAATCGCGATGTCGAGATCAAAGGCGTCCTGAAAGACTGGCAGTTTGACAAGGGTTCATGGAACGAGGTCACGGTAGACGAGCAAGTCTGCAACGTCAGAACCCCGAGCGGTAGCGACGGGATTCCTGCCGGTTCAAAGGAAGTCGACGCAGCTAAGTGCACGTTCGTAGCCAAAAACGGCGGACGATACACGATCACTGCGACTGTCATGGACGACCGCGAGCGGTTCAACGAGAGCGAGTTCACCGTCTGGGTTCCGGGCGGAAAAACGCCGCCGAAACGTAACGTCGAGCAAGAAGAAGTTCAGATTATTCCGTCCAAGAAAGATTACGCACCCGGCGAGGTTGCCGAACTTCTAGTGATCGCACCGTTCACTCCTGCCGAAGGTATACTCACTCTCCGCCGCGACGGACTCGTCAAAACCGAGAGGTTCACGATGAAGGATTCGTCGATCACGCTCAAGGTCCCGATCGACGAGAAATATCTGCCGAACATCTACGCCCAGGTCGATCTGGTCGGAGCCGCCGAACGGAACGCCGCCGTCCCGGCGGCGAGTGGGGGAAACGACGAGGCGACTCGCCAGCGGGACGCTGGCGTTCCACTTGCGAAACGTCCCGCGTTCGCGAGTGGCAACATCAATCTTTCGGTCACGACCGAATCTCGCAAGCTGACGGTCTCCGCCGAGCCGAAGGAGAAGACGCTCGCACCTGGGGGGGAGACGAAGGTTGATATTCAGGTAAAGGATCACCGCGGCGAGCCGGTGGCGAACAGCGAGGTCGCGGTAGTGATCGTTGACGAATCCGTCCTCGCACTCTCGCGATACTCCATCGCTGATCCGATGTCGGTCTTCTACACCGCCCGCGGCACCGGCGTGACCGATCACCATCTGCGTAAGGATGTGCTCCTCGGTAACCCCGAGGATGTAAAGGCTAATCCCCCGGCTCCTCCTCCGAGTGCGATGGCGGAATCAGTGAATATCAGCGCCGATGGGGCCACGTTCTCCTCGCGACAAGTACAAAACTTGCCTATAAACGGTCGATCTGTTGGCGGGCTGATGAAGATGTCGGCTGGAGCCCCAAAGCCTGCCGAAGACGAGACTGCTCAAGCCGCGATTGCCTTACGCGAAAACTTCAACGCACTCGCAGTCTGGTCGCCATCCGTGAGGACCGACTCGAACGGACGTGCGACGGTTGATGTGAAGCTGCCGGACAATTTGACGCGATATCGCATCACAGCGGTCTCAGTGGATAGCGGAAAGCGGTTCGGCAAAACCGAATCGAACATCACCGCGAAACAGCCGCTGATGGTACGTCCGTCGGCTCCGAGGTTTATGAACTTTGGTGACCAGATCCAGTTGCCCGTCGTCGTCCAAAACCAAACCGACAAAGACATGGCTGTTGATGTGGCGGTTAGAGCGTCCAACGCGCTCCTGGTGGGTACCACTGGCGGAAACCCGAGCGGTAGCGAGGGTGTCTCTTCGTCCGGAAAACGCGTCCTCGTCAAAGCAAACTCCCGCGAAGAGGTCCGCTTCCCGGTAACAACCGTGAAAGCAGGCACGGCACGATTCCAGATCGCCTTCAGTTCAGGCTCATTCACCGATGCCGCCGAGATCTCGCTGCCGGTGTGGACTCCCGCGACTACGGAAGCATTCGCGACCTACGGAACCACTGAAGAGAACGGCGCGATCATCCAGCCGGTGCAAACACCGGGTGACGTCTATCCGCAGTTCGGTGGATTGGAGGTCACGACCAGCTCGACTCAGCTTCAGGAACTGACCGATGCGTTTATCTTTCTAGCCACTTACCAGTACGCCTGTTCGGAGCAGATCTCGTCGCGAATGATCTCGATCGCCGCGATGAAAGATGTTCTCTCGGCGTTCAAGGCGAAGGAGATGCCGGACGCCGACGCACTTGCCCGGCAGTTCGCCCGCGACATCGAGATCCTTCAATCGCGTCAGCGAAACGACGGCAGCTTCGGCCTTTGGAAACGCGACCGCGAACGTTACGAATATCCGTTCCTGACCATCCACGTCGCTCACGCCCTCGCACTCGCAAAGGCAAAGGGCTACAAGGTGCCGGACGAGATGCTCAACAAGACGAAGCCTTACTTGAAGAACATCGAAAACTATATGAAGGACCAGTGGTATATGTCGTCACCGCAGGTCCGCTGGACGATCTCGGCGTATGCCCTGTACGTCCGCGATATGATGGGCGACAAGGACGTTGCCAAGGCGAAGAAGCTCCTCGCTGAGGCACGCGTCGCATCCGCCACAGGCGACACGGCGATGTACGACACCAAGATGCCGTTCGAGGCTCTCGGATGGCTGCTGTCGGTCATCGCTGACGACCAAAGCTCGACTGCCGAGGTCGATCAGATCGTCCGATACCTATTGAACCGCACTACCGAAACCGCATCAACCGCAAACTTTGTCACCAACTACGGCGACGGCGGATGGTTGATCATGCACTCGAACCGGCGTGCCGACGGTGTGCTGCTCGAAGCGATGATCAAGCTTCGGGGGGCTGGTCGCATCGGTGCGGGTGAAGACCTGATCCCGAAACTTGTCCGCGGCCTGTTGGCTCATCGCAAGAAAGGCCATTGGGGGACGACGCAGGAGAATGTCTTCATCCTGCTCGCGATGGACAAATACTTCAACGCGTTCGAGAAGGTCACGCCCGATTTCGTCTCGCGTGTCTGGCTGGGCAATACCTACGCCGGCGAGCAGACGTTCAAGGGACGCTCGATCGATTCGAAGGAGCTGACCATCCCGATGTCGTATCTCGTCGAACAGGGCGGAACATCGAATCTGCTCATCGACAAACAGGGAGCAGGACGACTCTATTACCGCATCGGTATGAAGTACGCGCCGAAGAACCTGAAGCTCGAACCGGCTGATTACGGATTCACCGTGCTGCGTAAATACGAGGCGTTGGATGATAAGGACGACGTTAAACAGAACGCCGACGGTTCTTGGACGATCAAGTCGGGTGCTCGTGTCCGAGTTCGGTTGACGATGGTCGCACAGGCCCGGCGGTATCACGTCGCACTTGTCGATCAACTTCCCGCTGGGCTCGAGATCCTCAACCCGTCTCTTGCGACCACCGAGGCGATCCCGCCCGACGCAGGCGGAGGAAACACGAGCGTCACCGAGATCGGAAGCCCCGGCATCGGTCGGAACTACTACTGGTGGCGAATGAACTGGTTCGAACACCAAAACTTCCGCGACGAACGTGCCGAAGCATTCACGTCGCTCCTGTGGGAAGGTGTCTATAACTACACCTACGTCACCCGAGCAACCACGCCTGGCAAGTTCGTTGTCCCGCCGGCCAAGGCCGAGGAGATGTACGCTCCCGAAACCTTCGGCCGAACGGGTACGGATTTCGTGAACGTAGAGTAGTTCTAGCGTTTCGGCTGTTCGGGCTCTATATTCCTCCTGTTCTTTTTGTTCTGTGGTTGTGTCTATAAATCGCAGTCTTAGATGGACAGGAGGAATAGCGTTTTCAACATCGGACAAGTCATGCTGGAAAACTCCTAGCTTTCAACCCATGAGATATCATTCGAATCGTGGTTCCCGTGGAAGTCGAGCTTCTAACCATAAATCGATAGTAATAAGCTCTATCTTCAGCCGGCTGTGAGCGCCCATTCGCCGATGAGTTGTTGACCTTGCCTCCGATGAAACAAGAAGACCGGCACAAAATGAAGCGAAACAAACATCTTTGGAGTGGGCGTGGTCGGACTGGGACGTGGAACACCCGCCTTAAGTTGTTGACCTTGAGTCAAATGGTTCAAAAACACTGCCACGAAATGGTTCGACTCAAACAACTTACGAGAGCGATCGCTTATGCTAGAATCCCGCCTAAGAATGAAACCGCAATTATTGCTAATGCTAATCGCTCTCTTCGCCGCTGCGGGAATGGCGCAATCTCCTGCTGCGAAGATCTACGAGACCGAGAAAGCGTTCGAAAAAATGGCCGCTGACAAAGGTGTCAGCTCGGCATTCATTGAATTCATGGCCCCGATGGGCGTGATGTTCGTACCCGAACAGCAAAACGCCCGCGAGTTCTGGAAGAGCATTCCGCCGTCGACCTCCTATCTAACGTGGAACCCGATCTGGATCGACGCGGCCTCGAACGGGATGCTCGGGTATAGCATCGGCAATTCGATACGCCGACCGAAAGGCAAAGACGACCCGGAGATGGTCTACGGACACTACATATCCATCTGGACGCGGCGAACAAATGGGGAATATCGAGCCCTTCTCGATGCCGGCATCAATCATCCGAAGCCTGCTTCGATCCCGACGGAATGGAAGTCGCCCTTGGATGGAGGAGGCGATAAGAACGAGGGAAGATTGTCGGCTGCCGATTCGGCCGTGCCGTTCTATGCGACGGTCGAAGCGAATGCGGCGAAAGCATACAAGAGCTATCTGACTAACGATGCAATAATGATGCGTTCGGGCAAGGAGCCTTTCGTGGGTAAGAAGGCCGCGATAGGGTACATCGAGAACGAGAAGCCGACGATTAGATTTTCAAAGCGAAAGTCCTTTGTCGAAGGACCAGATATTGCATACGTTTACAGCGTTTACTCAATCGTCGATAACAAAGGGAAAGAGCTCGAGGGCGGGAATTTCGTCCAGGTTTGGAAGCTCAGAAAAGGAAAGTGGTTAATCGCCGCTGACGTGCTCATTGCCAGTCCAAAAGGGAACTGATGAATACCGCACCACAAGAAGTGTCCGATTTCGCAGGCAAGGTCGCCGAGATCCTTCGGCTTGAAGCGGCGTCGATCAACGCCGCTGCCGATCGGATGGACGTTGCGAGCGTAAGGAAGGCTCTCGACCTGATCTCATGCTGCGACGGCAAGGTCATCGTTACAGGCGTTGGAAAATCTGGCGTAATTGCCCAGAAGATCGCACAAACGCTAACGAGTACCGGCACTGTCGGAATCTTCGTCCACCCTTCAGACGCGCTCCACGGAAGTCTTGGAGTGGTAAAGGACGGTGACGTGATCATCGCCCTCAGCAACTCGGGCGAGACCGACGAGGTCTTGGCAATAATGCCGGCACTCAAAAAGCGAAACGCTGCCGTCATATCGATCGTTGGAGATGTCGATTCGTCGCTGGCTCGGCAATCGGACGTAGTCCTTGACGCTTCGGTAGATAAGGAAGCTTGCCCGCTAAATCTAGCTCCCACGACATCTACAACCGTAGCTCTCGCGATCGGCGATGCGCTTGCGATGACAGTAATGCAATCGCGAGGACTGACCGCCGATGACTTCGCCGCCAATCACCCGGCCGGTCGACTAGGGAAACGCCTGACGCTTACAGTCGAAAGTCTGATGCACGAGAGCCCAAACGTTGCCAAAGACGCGGGCTGGCTGGAGGTCGTAAAGGAGATCTCGAAACACTCACTCGGTGCCGTCAACGTCGTTGACAACGCCGGCGGACTGGTCGGAATCGTAACGGACGGTGACCTTCGGCGAACGATCGAGAGGACCGATCCTTCAGAGTTCAGTTCGTTGAATGCAGCATCGATGATGACCAGTTCTCCAATAGCCACGATGCCGTCAATGCTCGCCTATGACGCTCTGCAGTTGATGGAGAACCGTCCATCGCAGATATCAGTTCTACCAGTGGTTGATTCGGACGGCACGTGCATTGGGCTCTTGCGGCTGCACGACGTTGTAAGAAGTGGGCTGTGAGGAGAGGAAGAACGATGGTTAGAAGTTTTATCGCATTGTTCCTAGTTGCGTTGTTGGTCGGAACGGCTTTGTCACAGCAGAAAGCTGAAGTCACGATCAGCCTTAACGAGGCCTTCTTTGATGCTGCTCTCGAATCATTATTTCAAGTTGGAGCGCCGTTGGAATTCTCGATCGCGGGGACCGGGTTGAGCCGTGGAGAAGCCCTGGCTCCAAAGCTTGTTAGGGCGAGCTATGGGCCGACTGAGAGTTCATACTCCGCGTCTCCGGGTCTCGGCGGTGAAGACATTGAATGCTCCGAGACGATCAAGATCCAACGCGAGATCAACGGTGTACGCACCGCAGTTAGATTCCGCGATGGAAAGATCCTCGCGCCGCTAGCGTTCTCGGGTAATTACAATCCGCCGTTCGTAGGCTGCGTTGCATTCAGCGGATGGGCTGAGAGCGTGATCGACCTCGAATTCGACCCGAACGCTCAGCGACTTGTCGCTCGGGCTCGCGTGCTGAATGTAAATTTGAACGGAACAGGCGGCATCGGCGGCTCTGTCGTCGCCAAACTCGTGCAAAGCTCGATCGACAAGAAGGTGAATCCGATCGAACTTTTCCAGCTTAATAAGCTCTCGTTCACGGTTCCTGTGAAAGGCAGCGAACTCCAAATGAAGGCCATGGGCATCCGCCATGAACTGCAAAACGGGTCCATCAACGTCGTCGTATCTTATGAATTCGTAAGATAGTACGCGTGCGCAAATCGTTCGCATGACTCACGTTTTCGTTCGGCACCTCGCGCTAAACGGGGCCAAATCCTCAAGATTTAAGCAGCTTTCTTTCTGGAACATAGTTTGCATTGACAATTACGGAGCCCTAACTCTCGTGGGGGATCGGAATCCGGAGGAAGAAAAATGCAGAAAATGAAATTGACTCGGATCGGACTTGCAGTAGTGGTCGGCGGTATCAGCCTTTTGGGCCTCTCCGTTGACGCGAGTGGCCAGGGCCGGGCGAGAGATAAGGAAAAGAGCGCCGAGGCTCGGCAGCAGCGACAGGAAGAGAGGAAGGAAAACAGACAGGAGCGACCTGCTCAGCAGCCCGTTCAGCGTCAGGAGCCGCGGGTGCAACGCGCTGAGCGGCCCGCGCCGATACCTGCGCAACCGCAGGTGCGCGAGCGTCAACCTCAGCAGCCCGCCCAGAATCGGGGCGACTGGGGACGCCAGCGCAGCGAACAGGTCCAGCAGCGGAATGAAGCATGGCAGCAACAGCAGCGTGATGCCCGAGAGCGGCAGCAGGCCGAGA
>JAQSDP010000041.1:7232-8216 GCA_029945985.1 bacterium
TCCAGAGACGCCAGCAGGAGCAGCAACAGCGGGTTGAATCGCAGCGTCGGGAATCGCAACAGCGTCAGCAGACGGACCGTCAAATAGATTCGCGGGATCGTCAGCGGAATACGGACGATCGAGGTACCTGGCAGAATCGTCGCGATGATAACCGAACCAGCGACCGAGATTGGCAGAATCAGCAAACTCGGCGCGATACCAGTATAATCCCGAACCGACAGACGCAAAGCACTTGGAACGGCATTCGAACTAACGAGCGTTGGGATCGCAATCGACAACAGCAGATCCAGCAGCAGCGATATCAGCAGTACAGCAGTCGCTGGTCAAACTGGCAGTATATACAGCAGCAGCGCCAGCGTCAGCTCGAACAACAGCGACGTATGCGTTATCTGCAGTATCAGCAGAGATATTGGAACCGTATCCAACAGGATCAGTTAAGGCTGCAGCAGGCTCGTTACTACGACAACATCTACAATAACTACCGCTATAACCGCGGCGGCTCGTGGTACTACACGAGTTCGTACGGAGCCCAGCAGATCCAGAACGCTATCCAGTATGGATATGAGGAAGGCTTCCGAGCAGGCCAGGCAGATAGATACGATAGCTGGGCTTACAACTACGACCAGTCTTACGGCTATCAGGATGCGAGTTACGGATATGACTCGTACTACGTCGGACTTGACGAGTATAACTACTACTTCCGTCAGGGCTTTCAACGCGGATATGAGGACGGATACTACGATCGATACTCGTATGGTCGCTATAACAACGGCAAATACCAGATCCTCGGAAACGTTATAAGCGCGATCTTCAGCTTTATTGCCAATTAATTTAATTGAGGATCGACATGGATGCCTTGCCCGGTCAACACCGGGTGAGGCATTTTCATCCCAACGTGCACCAAAGCCCTTTATTTACTATTCTTTATTAGTGCAAAAACCCCTCGTAGCCATCATCGGCCGGCCAAATGTCGGAAAATCGACT
>JAQSDP010000042.1 GCA_029945985.1 bacterium
CGATCTGGGCGAGACTCTCGGCATTCTTGACCAGGAGCGCGCCACCAAGATCGCCGGAGCTCGGTTTGCGATCCTGAACGGGGCCGGAGCAAGGCTCGAACGTGTCCTCGTTAACTTCATGCTCGAAGTGCATACGACTCAGCACGGCTATACCGAGACCCTGCCGCCGTTCCTTGTTAATCGCACCGCACTGTTTGGTACGAATCAGCTTCCGAAGTTCGAAGATGACCTGTTCCACATCAAGGACGAGCGTGGTTTCGCTCTGATCCCGACGGCTGAGGTACCTGTCACGAACTACCATTCGGGAGAGATACTTGACGCGAAAGATCTGCCCATCAAATACACTGCCTATACGCCTTGCTTCCGAAGCGAGGCCGGCAGCTACGGCCGTGATACCCGGGGCCTCATCCGTCAACATCAATTCGAGAAGGTTGAGCTTGTAAAGATCGCGCTTCCAGAAGAATCGGAGGCCGAGCACGAAAGATTGACGGCCGACGCCGAAAAGATATTACAGCTTTTAGATTTACCGTACCGCACCGTCGTCCTTTCGACCGGCGATATGGGATTCGGAGCGAAGAAGACCTACGATATCGAGGTCTGGCTTCCGAGCCAGCAAACATACCGAGAGATCTCAAGCTGTTCCAATTGCGGGGATTTCCAAGCGCGACGGATGAGCCTGCGCTTCCGTCGCGCCGGCGGAAGCAAACCCGAGTTCGCTCATACTCTAAACGGCAGCGGCCTTGCCGTCGGCCGCACGTGGATAGCAGTGCTAGAGAACTATCAAAACGAGGACGGATCGATCACCATCCCCGAGATCCTTCGGCAATACATGGGCGGTATGGAGAAGATCGGCTGATGAAGGCTCAAATCATAAAGATCGGAAACTCACACGGCATCCGCATCCCTAAAGCGGTTCTCGAAGAAACTCGCATGTCGGGCGACGTGGAGATCGAGGTGACGTCTGAAGGCATCCTGATACGTAATATCAACAAGCCTCGTTCGAACTGGGACGCAGCATTCAAGGCTCTTAGCGATCACGACGACGATCTGCCGCTTGATCGCAGCTCGACGGGGTTCGAGAAAAAGGACTGGCAATGGTAAACCGCTTCGACGTCTACCTGATAAACCTTGACGATCACTCGTCTGCCGATCCGAAGAACACGCGGCCGGCGGTGGTCGTCTCTCCGGACGAATTGAACCGGAATGTCGAGACGGCGATCGTCGCACCCCTCTCAGCCACGAAGGCGTTATACCCGACGCGTGTACCCGTAAGCTTCCTCAACGAAACACGCTACGTCATTCTGGATCAAATTCAGACGGTCGATCACGATCGGCTGGTCAAGAAGATCGGCCAGATCGAGCAAACCTCACGGCTATCGATCACCGAAAAACTACAGGAACTCTTCGCAAACTAAAAAGAGCGGGCCAAAGCCCGCTCTTCAAGAAAACCAAGGTAGACCAAATTACGACGCCCGAAATACGGTGTACGTTCTGCTCGTCGGAACCATAACTTCTGTCTCTTCGACAGTAATGAAAAGCCCGAAATCCGTCAGCGAGGTTTCGCTCTTGATCTCAGCCTCATCCCGCTGACCACTATTCACGATCTGACCAACTTTCACATACTCACCCGTCGGTGCAACCGTCCATAGCACGAATTTCTTACCTGCCGGCACCTTCTTCATGTCGTCGAAGTGCATGCGGATCTTCGTCGTGCCGTCTTCACGGTCGATATACGCCTTGCCCTCGAGACCGGAAAGTTGGCCGTCAAACTTCATCTTGATCTCGCGTTCGGTGTCAGGGAATGTCGAGATGTTGAGAAGCGGTACGTCATACTTGAACCGGACGTCGCCCGCTACCTGAGCGGTGCGGTTTTCACTAACTCGTTTTGGAACAACCGCATAGCCCGTCGGGATCGCGCTTGTGAACACGGTATTGGCCGGTGAAATAGCGGTCAATCCTTCCATCGGGGAAACTGCCAACATGAACTGGTTCATCGGCGTTGTAAACTCCGCTCTTGCCGCGCCGTTAGTAACGGTCACCGGACCAAGATGGGTAACCATACCGGCCGGATCGATCGCATATGCGTGATAGCCTGTCACAGTCGCCGGCAAGTCGCTCATATCGAAATAGACCTTCGTTCCGTCCGCCGAACGAACCACCCTTGCCGTACCTTTCGCGGTTGCGAGTGTAGATGCGGGTGTTAGATTAACAACCACCTCTTTACCGACGGGATATTCGATCACGGTATACGAGCCGTCGGAGTTTACGATCACTTCCTTCTTCGTCTCTTGTGCAAGCGCCGCCCCGGAAGCAAGTGCGACCATCGCTGCAGCACCCAATAAGCTTTTTCTAAACATAATCCTCCTCCAAAAAGGTTGAATGTAAGGCACGAATGGAGGTTAAGAGGACAGTTCGCAAGCGTTATTCCAAAGGGGTAAGTGTTTGAATCATGAATAGATGGAAGGCCGTAGGTTAGACGGTTCCCTGGAAAAGACAAGATATGTACTAATGCGGCGCGCTACTAGGCCGAGCGAACCTTCGACTTCTCCCACAGCGAATCCATCTCCTCCAGCGACGAAGATTCGATCGCCTTTCCGCGGCGCTTTAGCTCATCCTCTATGAACCTGAACCGCGAGCGGAATTTCCGGTTCGTCTTTTTCAGTGCGGTCTCAGGCTCGACGTCGAGGTGCCGGGCAAGGTTAACAACGGCAAAAAGCAGGTCGCCGATCTCCTCCGATATATCGCCAGCCCTGCCCTGCTCGATCGCCTGTTTAAGTTCCTCGGTTTCCTCGGCGATCTTGCCAAAGACCGGGGCCGTATCCGGCCAGTCGAATCCCACCTTGGCCGCCTTTTTAGTAACCTTCAGGGCCTCAAGCAACCCCGGAAAGTGAACCGGAACCTCGTCGAGGATCGATTCACGAACCTTCTCGTCTTTGCCCGAAGCCTTTCGTTCATTGGCCTTTAGCGTGTCCCAGTTATCGAGAACGTCCTGCGCCTTTTCCAACTTTTCATCACCGAATACGTGCGGATGCCGGAGGATCAACTTCTGCGAAACGCCCGCCGCCACGTCCTCGATATCGAACTCTCCGCGTTCCTTGCCGATCGTTGAATGAAACACCACCTGCAGCAGCAAGTCGCCCAACTCTTCTTTCAAATTGGTCACGTCGCCGGTAGCATCAGCCTCGTGGATGGCGTCAAAGGTCTCGTAGGCCTCTTCCAGCAAATATTGGGAAAGCGACGCATATGTTTGCTCCGCATCCCAAGGACATCCACCCGGTGCACGCAGCCGTTCCATCACGGCGATGAGTTCATCAAACTTTTCGGACATAGGCATATTTAAGTCTAGGATGCCGTCGAAGTCTAGGAGGTCTGAATACACGGTTGCCGCTATCGGGCCGCAATTGCCCAGTTGGGCACTATCGTCACTATCGTCAGAAAGGCCTGAAAATCGCCGCAAAAAGCGCGTTTCAAACTGGCAAAAGCGCGGTTGCAGGCGTGCCTTTGTGGGCGACAAACTCGGTTCCGGCGCGTTTCAAACGTCTTAGTTGTGCAACTGCCATTTTCACTAATTTCCAGCGCGATTCCCGGAGATGCTAAAATCTTTCAAACATTATGATTGGACGAGATGAAAGTAACGAAGAGGTCAGCCTGCGAGTTGTTGACCGCAGAAAGTTTAACCCCGACGGTTCGCTGAAGGACGGTGTCGTCCTCGAGCCCGAGCCGAAGAAGCCCGCGCCGGAACCGGTGAAACCCGCAGTCGCAGCGACGCCTGAACCGGCCTCGGATGTGGCCCCGGCAGGTGAGGTCGATCCATACGAAGGTGCTTATCTTGACGACGAACCTGGCGACGAGACCGACGGAATCCCAGGTGCTCAAGAACCGGCAAGCTTCGTCAACTTCCTCTCGACGCTGGCGACGAACGCTGCGGCTGCACTAGGAGCCGTTCCGCACCCAGCGACCGGAAAGCGATCGCTCGACCTCGATTCAGGGAAGTTTTGGATCGACGTCCTGGCGATGCTTGGCGAAAAGACAAAAGGCAACCTTCATGAAAAAGAAGCCCGCCTTCTCGAAGGCCTCCTCGCGGACCTGCGTATGCAGTACGTAACGATGGTCCGTGTGACCGAAGAGAAGCTAAAAGCCCAAGCCGCGCAGAAATTCTCGGGCGCGGACATATTGGGCAAGAAATAATGGAACGCCGGCATCCTGCCGGCGAGTGACGGGTTTTGGCCAGTCGCCGGCAAGATGCCGGCGTTCCTAATGAAATTATCATTCCTCGGAACAGGAACATCCACCGGCGTACCGTCTATCGCGTGCGACTGTGAGACGTGCGTTTCCCACGACCCGCGGGACAAGCGGTTGCGGGTGTCGATCTTGATCGAGCACGGCGATAAGAAGATCTTGGTGGATACGTCGAGCGACTTCCGCCAGCAGGCGTTGCGGGCCAATATCCGCCGGCTCGACGCGGTGTTGATAACGCATTGCCACGTCGATCACGTCTTCGGCCTCGATGATATCCGACCACTGAACTTTCGCTACGGGGCCATGCCGATCTTTGCCAACGAGATTGCGTGGATCGACCTTCGCCGCATCTTCCAATACATCTTTCAACCGACGCATTTCGGCGGCGGCTTGCCGCAACTGATCCCGCACACGGTCGTTCACAATTCGCCCTTCTGCATTGGCGAAGAGATCGAGGTAACGCCGCTCGAGGTCATCCACGGGAAACTCCCGGTCGTCGCCTACCGATTCAACGATTTCGCCTACGCCACCGACCTGAAGACCATCCCACCCGACTCCATGGACGGCCTTCGCAACCTCGACGTACTCGTCCTCGACTGCGTCCGCCTAAAGCCGCACTCGACGCACCTCCACCTCGACGAGGCCCTCGGCATCATCGAAGACCTCAAACCGAAGCGTGCGTTCCTAACGCACCTAAACCACGACATCCTCCACGCCCGCGATTCGTCGTTGTTACCTGAAAATGTGGAGTTTGCGTGGGATGGATTGGTGGTGGGGAGCCTAACATGAGAAATTGGTTCGCGATTTTGGTCCTTTTCTCTTTAGCCTGCGGCGACATTCCCGATGACCGATCCGTTCAACCTCCGCCTTCCACGGAGAATGCTTTTGAACAGCAAACGATCGCTTTTGAAATGAATGATCTGGCGCCGGCCACTCGCAAGCAATTCGCATTAATCTTGCCAACCGATGCTCGCGAGGTTCTCGAGAACGCGGATGTTCTTGAACTTAGTATCAATCAACAAAGAATTCGCCTCACAAATCCGAACGTACGCCAGCGATTACTGCTTGCAATTTATCAGGACGCAGTTGCCAGTATTGAGAGCAAAGAGGAGTGGAATGCGGTCAACTGCGTTGAGAATACCCATACCATCTCGGCGACGACGACAAACAGAAATCAGTTAATTGAGAAGGTCCGTCTTTCGCTCAGCTACAATTGCGGCAAGATCTTTGTTTCCGGTCTGCTTGGCGATCTGCCCGAGGAATGGAATGGTCGGCTTGAACTCAAACGGTCCGAATCTAAAAAGGTATTTGATGAGATCGCTCGAAGCGAATAGTGTCGAGTGTAGATCGGCCGTCATCGACGATCTTCCTGCCATCGTCCGAATGCTCTCCGATGATTTCCTCGGCCAGCAGCGAGAGCGGTACGAGGATCCGTTACCCGAGAGCTACATCAAAGCCTTCCGCGAGATCGACGCAGATTCGAACAACGAACTGATCGTCGCCGAACTCGACGGCGAGGTAGTCGGCACGCTGCAGCTAACTTACACACCTTCGATCAGCTTTCGGGGCGGCAAGCGGTGCACGGTCGAATCGGTCCGGGTGGATAAAAAATATCGCGGTCAGGGCATCGGACGCGAAATGATGTTGTGGGCGATCGAGCGTGCGAAAGACAATGGCTGTGTATCGATGCAGCTTACGACAAACAACGATCGCGTTGACGCTCATCGGTTCTACGAGAGTCTTGGTTTTTCTAAGTCGCACGTCGGAATGAAACTGAAATTGTAGCTGCCAAAGACCGGAGTTCAGCTTTAGCTGGCCTCCGTTATCTCCGGGCATCTTGTGTCAACGCGGGACACCTGAAGGTGGACCTCCAAACTGCGGTTTTCCACTTGTGCAAAAGACAATTCCGGTGAATTTACGACAGAATTGACCCTAAATTTCTCAAATTTTCCACACAAATTTCCACTCATTTTCCACAATCAAACGGTATATAGCCACCACAAGATATTGTGTTTAAGGAAGTTACGCCGATGTTGCGAATAAATTGACGCAAAACATTATGTGCGGCGCGCTAAATGATGAAATAGCGGCACTTAGTGATTTCTTTCAAAACCACTAGGTTTTGTGTTGACAAAGGGTGGGTGACACAATATAGTCTATACCCACTGCAGGAGAATGCCTTTATATTTGCGCTAAGGACCCGCCTGCATCCCGAACAAAGACCGAGTTTTACCCAAGCAACCGTCGCCAATATCTTGTGGATGCGGTTCGGGAGCCTTTCTCTCTCTAAAAAAGAAGTTAAGGGCAGAATCGGTCGACGAAAGATTAAGGAGACTCGCGAAAAACAGCATGGATAACGGACTCACCGCCGCCGCACGTCAAACGGAAGAAACCACCCAGACAACGATGCGCGTTACAAAGCGCAACGGCAACCATGAGCCGGTCGATATCAACAAGATCGTCCGGGCTATTTCCCGCTGTACGCCGCATCTTCCGAACGTGGATGTGATGCGGATCGCCACCAAAACCATCAGTGGACTGTACGACGGCGCAACGACCCAGGAACTCGACAAGCTCTCGATCCAGACGGCCGCAAGCCTGATCTTCGAAGAGCCCGAGTATTCCAGGCTGGCCGCGCGTCTCCTTAACCAATACATCGAGAAAGAGGTTCGGACGCTGGAGATCCACTCTTTCTCGCAATCTATCGCATTCGGATATAAAGAAGGCCTGATCAACGATCGGCTGGCCGCCTTTGTTTCCGCTAACAGCCGCAAGCTTAACGACGCTATCGACCAGACCCGCAACGATCTTTTTGAATTTTTCGGTATCCGCACCGTTTACGATCGTTACCTTCTGAAAAACCCGGTGACCCGCGAGGTTATCGAGAGCCCGCAGTTCTTCTGGATGCGCGTGGCTTGCGGCCTCTCCGAAACGCCGTCCGAAGCGGTCGAACTTTACAATCTTTTCTCGTCGCTAGAATACGTCCCGTCGACGCCGACGCTGTTCAACTCAGGCACGTCGCACGAACAGCTTTCGTCCTGCTTCCTGCTCGACTCGCCGCAGGACAGCCTCGAAAGCATCTATAAGAAGTATTCAGACGTCGCGATGCTCTCGAAATTCTCGGGCGGCATCGGCATCGCGTATCACCGCGTTCGCTCACGCGGATCGCTGATCAAGGGAACTAACGGCCACTCGAACGGGATCGTGCCCTGGCTGAAGACACTCGACTCGTCTGTCGCCGCGGTCAATCAAGGCGGCAAGCGTAAGGGGGCCGCGTGCGTTTATCTCGAAACGTGGCACGCTGACATCGAAGACTTCCTCGAGCTCCGCGACAACACCGGCGACGACGCCCGACGAACGCACAATCTCAACATCGCAAACTGGATCCCCGATCTCTTTATGAAACGGGTCGAGACGGACGGCGATTGGTCGCTGTTCGATCCTTCGAAGGTGCCGCATTTCCCGGACATCTACGGGACCGAATTCGAGATCGCTTACACGGAAGCCGAGGCGGAAGGAAAGTTTGTCAAGCAGGTGAAGGCCCGTGATTTGTACGCGCGCATGATGCGCACGCTCGCACAGACCGGCAATGGCTGGATGACCTTCAAAGACGCCTGCAACCTCAAGGCAAACCAGACCGGCCGGCCCGAGAACGTAGTTCACCTCTCGAACCTTTGCACCGAGATCGTTGAGGTTACGTCAGACACCGAGACCGCAGTTTGCAACCTCGGTTCGATCAACGTCGCGCGATATGTCAAAGACAACGCCGTCGACTACGACAAGCTTCGCACGAATGTGAAACTCGCGGTTCGCCAACTCGACCGCGTGATCGACCTAAATTACTACGCCATCCAGAGCACCGCCGATTCCAACAACCGCTGGCGCAACATCGGCCTCGGCGTCATGGGATTGCAAGACGTTTTCTTCCAACTTCGCCTCCCGTTCGATTCGGAC
>JAQSDP010000043.1 GCA_029945985.1 bacterium
GATATTCGTTTGGCGTATTCATCGAAGGCACGCGTGCGATGCCCGGAGAACTTCTGCCGTTCAAGAAAGGAGCATTCCATCTTGCGCTCCAGACCGGTGCCGATATCATCCCTGTTGCGTTCAAGAACACGGACTGCTTGATGGGCAAGAAGACCGGCGTCCTTCATCCAGGCACGATAGACATGGTGCTCCTACCGCCGGTGCGAACTGAGCGGCGAGAATTGATAGATATTTTGATCGAGACACGCGAGGCGATCGCGACCGAGATGGCTGCGGTTTCGGCTGGAGCAGCGAGCGCACCGCTCACCAAATAGTAAGGCCACCGGGAAGGTGGCCGCTCCAGTCGCTATGGCTTCTTTGGTGTAGGACTGGGTGCCGGCTGAGGCCGGTCGGAAACATCCTCGGCGTCGCCGACGATCACGTCGGTTCGGCCCATCTTATAATCCGCGTACTTGACCCGCATCCGCATTCGAACCACCTGACCACTGTCGAATACAAGTTGATCATCAGCCGAGGCGAACGACGGAAACCAATACTTTCCGTCCACGTTCTCGCGCCAGGTCTCGACAACCGGGAACTTGTTATCCTTGGTCTCTGGCACCGCCTTCCCTTTAGACTTGACGATCATCAGGTCTTCGTCGTCTACCCAGATCCGGCCCGTAAAAAGACGGATACCTGATTTAGGGTTCGGCATGACCTTAGGTGAGACCTCAAAAACGTGAAGGTTCAGTTCGTCGATCTTTTCCTTTCCAAGATAATTGAAATTGTATTGCGACGTGTTGCGAGGTTCCAGCGCAAAGGGATTGACACCGCCCAGATCTTCAAGATCCTCCGGTGTGATCGAGATCTCGGTTAAAGTCGACATAGGCGAAAACGTGATCTTCTCGAATCGCTTTCCGTCGGACGTGAACGTCATGAACGAGTCACGTCGATAAACGCCCGTGGTCTGACCGCCGAGGCCTACTGTGCTGATCGTTGCGTATCGATTGAAAACGTAATCGGTCAGTGCCTGGCGAAACGACGCTTCATTCGCCGTGAACTTTGCCACCATCGCGTCGATCTCAGGCTTTGAAAGGCTGACCGCAGTGACCGTAGAGCCTTGTCCCACCACACCGGCGGTCGACAATAGAAACAATGCGAAAATGAGCGTAACTTTCCTGATCATCAACATATAGATGCACGGACGGGGTCGATAGTTCGCAATTTCAATGAAAAACGGACGCCATTTATATTGGGACGTCCGATCTTCTTACAAGCCAACTGGAACGAAACCTAGTCTACGGACTGAATGTCGACCTCGTGCGGGATGATCCCAGCCTCGAAGCCTTCCTTCAGCAGGCGACGCACGCCTTCCTTGCCGCGTTCGCCGTAGTCGAGTGTAAGGTCGTTCACCCACATTGCAACAAAACGATCGGCGAGTTCGGGAGCCATATCGCGAGCGAATTGCATCGCATAGGCAAGTGCGTCTTCGCGGTTGTCCATCGAATATTGAATGCTGCTGTGGAGATACTTCGAAACCTGCCTCATCAACTCGTCGCCAAGGTCGCGGCGGATCACGTTGCCGCCCATCGGCAGCGGTAAGCCGGTCTTCTCGTGCCACCATTCGCCGAGATCAAGCACCTTGTCGAGACCCATCTGCTTATAGAAAAGCTGGCCTTCATGGATCAGCAATCCGGCGTCTACGCGTCCCTCACGCACGGCGTCGATGATCTTGTCGAACTCGACCACCTCGTAGGTGAAGTCTTTGTTGTAGATCCGAAGAGCCAGAAATGCGCTGGTAAGCTCCCCCGGGATCGCGATCTTCATCTCGCCGATCTCGTCCGCCTTCCGGGGCTCTTTCGAAACGACGATCGGGCCATACTTGTCGCCGATGCTAGCACCGTGGGGCAGCAAGGCGTACTTGTCGGCGACGTAAGCGTATGCGTGGAACGAGATCGCGCTCACATCGAACACGCCGTTTTTCGCATCTTCGTTGAGCGACTGGATGTCCTTGAGCGTGTGCTCGAACTTCAGCCCGTCCGTTTCGAGCTTGTTCGTCGCAAGCCCGTAAAACATGAATGCATCGTCCGAATCCGGTGAATGGGCGACTGAAATTGTGCGTGTTCCCGTGGTGGTTTCTGTCTTAACTGACATAAAACTAGTACTGCTTATAGAAGACGTTAGTGTCGTAGAAAACTGTTATTCTATCGTTTTCAGCGTGTTTATCAAACAAAGTCTTCAGTTCTTTTACCATCGCCGGATATCGGCTGTCTGACTCCGCAGGCATGTACGACGAGGACGACACTCTTCCTTTTATCCCGTCAAAATCCAAAACCTGCTTGTTTGCGAAAGTTGCCGTGTGAAAATCGCCCTCAAAGAATGCCTCGAGAGCCGTTTGGTTGATGTTATCGTGACGGACGTTGGTGTAATCGCCGGCGTATTTTAGCAGCAGCTGTTCGTACTCGATGAGGAACGGTGTGGTATCCAGCTGCCGTTCGTTCCACATCAATGCGACCCATCCGCGGGGTTTCAGGATCCGCCTAAACTCATTCCGAGTGGGTTCCGCATCGAACCAATGGAATGCCTGGGCAGCGATGACGATATCGACCGACGCGCTGAATAAGTTGGTCTTCGTCGATGTCCCGTCAATGCTGTAGAAATCAGTAAAGGCGGCAAGGATCCCGGACGCAGCCCCGCGCATCTTCGCATTCGGCTCTACCCCGTAAACAACATTTCCGTTCTCGAGGAATAGCTTGGACGAGATGCCGGTGCCGGATCCTACATCGGCGATCACGGATGCTCGCGTCAGACCCATCTCATCGCGAAACACATCCAGCACCTCCGGCGGATAGCTCGGGCGGTATTTGACGTAGTTTTCAACGCGGTTCGAGAACCTTTCGACAGAATCGGACTTTGCTTGCGTTTCCACTAGTCTCCAGCCAAGAAGAAAGTCATCACCCAACGGCCCCGTTTTTTCTCGAATCCGGCTCGAAAGTCGATCGAGCTTCGGACGAGTTCAGCCTTCATCCAGCCTTTTTGTCCGCCCAGAGTCTCGACCTTATACCAGTCATAGGTCCAATCGTATTCGCCAGGCCCCGTCTTGCGTCTGATGGCCGAGGGCTCGTCGATCTTCAGGATGTTATACGAAAGTTGCGCTATGACTGGGGCGTCCCCTTTAGGAGCCTCCCGGAGATTAACGTTGCTTCCAAACACGGCATAGTATTCGAAAACATCGAGATCTTCGGGCATGTCCAGAAACAGATAAGGCGCGGAAAACGAGTTCATCTTGTTCTTACCCTCGCCCACGAACCTGCCGCCGTTCTTCAAGACTGTTAGAAATTCAGGCCAAAAGCCCGCCTGCTTTTTCCAGACCCGCCGGAATCCAGCCAGCCCTGTGTCGCCGCCAAAGCTGAGTTCGATCTTTGGGTCCATGATGCTCTGGACGTATTTGAGATCCTTGCGCTCAGCCGCCGCTATAAGCTTTGTGCGAAACGCTAAAAAGGACGAATCTTGACTCGCTTCGTCGACCGGTCTTACGAAACGCTCTTGGGCAAAGCCTAGAGCCGCGACGACCACGATCAAGAATGCAAATAACAAAAACTTTCTCATCCTACTCCTCGGGCACTTCCTCGCCCGTCCATTTAGTTTTACTTGAATGGGGAATATCGAACTGGTCGAGGATCCTGTAACACAGATGATCGACCAATTCCCCTATTGAAGTAGGACGGTGATAGAAGCCCGGACTTGCGGGTAAAACTCGCGCCCCGGCATGTGAAAGTTTGAGCATATTCTCGAGATGGATAGCGTTGTAAGGCGTTTCTCGTGGCACCAGCAGGAGTTTGCGTCCCTCTTTTAGGCATACGTCAGCCGCACGGTGGATGAGATTCGTGCCCGCCCCGCTCGCAATTGCTCCGAGCGTACCCATCGAACACGGGACAACTATCATTCCCGCCTGCTTGTTCGATCCGGATGATGGCTTGGCGGCGAGATTATCCAGCCGCCAGTACCTGATCAGTTTTGAATCAGATGGAAGTCCGAGCCATTCATTGATCTTTGTAAGCGTCGGATCCTTCAGGTTAACGCCCATCTCGACTTGAGCGACCGTCGCGGCAGTTCCGGACATTATCAAATTGACGGTATCGACCACTCCGCTTGCGGCCAGCAGCTGCAACGTTCGGTGCGCGTAGATCGTTCCGGAGGCTCCGGTAATTGCGACGGTCAGTTCCATATTGTCGGTAGCTAGATTCTATATTTTGCCGAAAGTTAAAGAAAGTTCAGGATTCGCCGATACGTTCCGGCCGGATTCGACGCGTTATTAGGTTGAAGGAGGTGCGAGACTATGAACTTCATCGAATGCATGATCGAAAAAGCGTTAGATATGGCGGGCAGCGACGCATTCGCGGCGGTTCTGATCAAGATCTCGTCCCTCTATAAATACGTTAGTCTTTTCGTTTAGCTCGGCTATCGTTCAACTCTTTCATCGGTCACTTTATCAGTCTTCTTCTGAGTCCTTAGGCGGGGAACTATTCCCCGCCGCTTTTCCTTCTACAGGCACTCGCTAAGCGCGGACGATATCGTCAACTCGGATGTATCGCCCTCCTTACGCGCGGGCTTGTGCATTTGTTACTCTATCGGTTCCGATGAATTCATCAGATATCCAAGACATTATCAACGGCGTGCGAGACGGGCGGCTCGGTGACGACGAGGCGATCATTAAGCTTAAGAATCTTTCCTTTGAAGACATCGGCTACGCACGCGTCGATCATGGACGCGCGTCGAGGCAAGGTTTCCCGGAGGTGATCTTCGGGCTTGGTAAGACATCCGCTCAGATCTGCGGGATATTCGAGAAACTCGTGGAGCGCTCGCCGAATGTGCTGATCACGCGGACCAACGCCGACGTTCACGGCGATATTCGAAATATCTACACGGATGCCGAATGGCACGAATCGGCAAAGTTGATCCGCGTGCGCCGCGATACGACGGATCTGGGTGTCGGCGAGATCACGGTTTGCACGGCCGGTACGAGTGACATCCCCGTTGCCGAAGAAGCCGCCCTCACCGCAGAAGCAATGGGCAATCGGGTCCAGCGGATCTGGGACGCGGGTGTGGCAGGCGTCCATCGCATTCTTTCCGAACGCGAAAGACTTCAGACTTCAAGAGTTGTGATCGTAGTTGCCGGTATGGAGGGCGCCCTGCCGTCCGTAGTTGGCGGCCTGGTCAGTGTTCCGGTGATCGCCGTGCCAACCAGCGTGGGTTACGGTGCATCCTTCGGCGGCGTTGCGGCGTTGCTTGGGATGCTCAACTCGTGCGCCTCGAACGTTACTGTCGTCAATATCGACAACGGGTTTGGCGCAGGCTTCTCTGCCAGCCTCATAAACCGGAAATTGTAGGTTCTCTGTCCTAGGGAATACAGAACTCCACAGCAACGTTCACTATCCTTGCTGAAAGGTCAACTAATCTTTCAGGAAGACATAGTAAAAGTGTCCACACACCCCGCATGCCCCCTCAGAGTCAAACATCCACAGCACGGTATCGGGCGCGGTTTCCACTGCTGCAAACAAGGTGCAGCCAACCAATAGATTACACGGAGGAATTATGGGACAGAGAAACAGACAAGGCGACTGGAGAGAAGATGATCGCGAAGGTCGGTACGGCAATCGGTTCTCACAGAGTTCAGGGCAGCGCAGCTCCGAACAAGGCTGGGGAAGTCGGGATCGCGAGCAGGACGCGCGTCGCACGGGCCAAACGGGAGACGAAAGTTCCCGCGGTTCTTCTGGCGGATATTCGAGTTCGGAGGGTTATGGAAGAGAGGGTCGCGGGGGAGAGTCGATGCGGCGCAACGTAGAAGACGGCTGGCGTGGGCAGGGTGGCGGTTCCTCGGCACGCGACTATGATTACGGCTACGGGCGATCCGGCGTCTCAGACCGTGATTACGAGGGCGAGCACGGTCAGCGCGGCAACGAATACTACGGAGGTGGGGGACTCTTCGGCGGCGGTATGGGCGGTTACACCGGCGGCGGCTATCGAGGCGGCGGACTCGGGAGCAATTTCGATACTTCTTCCTCGTCCACGAACTATTCCGACTATCCGCGAACAGACGAACGGCAGGGCGGACGAGGGCGCGAGGGTGACGGCTGGTGGAACAAAATGACGAACGAGGTTTCGTCGTGGTTCGGCGGTGAGGGCGATGAAAACAGATCCCGCGAATCCCGCCGAGGTAAAGGGCCTAAAGGTTACACGCGCTCAGATGATCGGATAAGAGAGGACGTAAACGAGCGCCTCACGGAGCATTACGCCATCGACGCCTCTGATATTGAGATCGAGGTAAACGCCGGCGAGATCACTCTTACCGGCACCGTTGATAGCCGGTATGAAAAACGTCTCGCGGAAGATGTTGTCGAAGCTGTTTCCGGCGTCAACCATGTCGAGAACCGGCTTCGGGTGAGCCAGAACGGCAGCTATGGTAGCTCGATGGGCAGTTCCGGAACGTCGATGGGCAGTTCCGGAGCGTCAACCAGCCTGACCTCATCAGATACGTCGGATACTTCCAGTTCGAATGAGAGTGGACGCTCGGCAGGCGCTCGCTAAGGCTGTCCGAAGTAAAGCTTAATAGGGGGTGGGCCTGCGCTCATCCCCTATTTTAGTATCGACAAATACGCCTTCCACGGGCCAACGGCTTGCTCGTAGCGTTTCGGCCATAACTGTCGCGATCTGGCGAATGTGGGTGAGGTCATGTACTACCCACGTGGCAATCAGTCTCTCAAGGAGACCTCGCCGAACTCGGGGTGAACGCCCGTGAGTCCCAACTCTTCATCTACCAGCGCCCACGATCGAAGGATCTCAATGTTCTCCGCACGTATTCGAGCAAACTCGTCAAGTAGCTCCGCAAGAGACTTGCCATTCGACCTTTCAAACTGTCCATATCGGTCGAACGGCGGGAATGCTCGACCGTCGGCCTGTGCGAGAATTACTTTTGCCCTTGGTATCCAATCTGCTTCTTCCGCGTAGATGTAATGACCGATGATGTCATATGGCTCCCAGTTTTCGTGATCGCCTTTTGATACAGTCCACTCTTCCGACACATCTCCAAGCAACGCTCGGACCGCACCCGGGGTAGCGGAAAGCACCTCGATAGAACGCTCAAGAGCGAATTTCATATTGTTGAACTCCGACCGTGAGTACGCATTGAATTCTCGCGAGGTTCCGCATAATGAAAAAAGAAGCCATAAACGCGGCTCTTCCTTGAACTAAATTCAAAACCGCGAATATTATGCCGCTACCAGTTCCATGTCGAGTTCGAACACCTCAGCTTCCGACCGTCTCCCGTTGCCCAGCTTGATCCTGCATAGGGCACTTACGACGTCCGGATCGAAGTGTCGACCGGCCTTGGCTGCGATCGCCTGCAGGGCGTCCTCGGATGACATTGGGGAGGTCCCGTCACGCTGGGCTGTAAACGAATCGAACGCATTCGCCACCGAAAGGATTCGTGCGTTCAGCGGAATCTGTTCGTGAGAGAAGCCGCGAGGCTGACCGGATCCGTCGAAGTGCTCAAACTGGAACCGGAGTACTGACGCGACTTCATCCAGATCCCTGACCCGCTCGAATAATCCGAGGCCGTCCTCGAAGCAAGTTTCGATAAATCGGGAGTCGCGATCGTAGTGTTTTTCTGCACCCTGACTGGTCAGCCCGCCGAGGGGCGTCTCATGAAGATAGGCGGCAAGAGCGAGTTTCTCGACGTCGGGACGTTCGAGAGCCATAACATCGCCGATCTGCCCGGCGAGATCACGAACGCGCTCGGCATGGCCGCGAGCAGCGCGATCCTTCGCTTCGAGCCGCTGCATGAGCACTTCGATAAGAGCATCGCGAGTCGACTTTAACGATGCATGGAGACGCTCATTTTGAAGTTGAAGCTGCCGCTGGCCCTTCATGGTTTCGTAATGCTGAAGCGCCCGTTTCACACTCGCGGCTAGTTCATCGTTGACCCAGGGCTTCGTCACATACTTATAAACGACGCCCGAGTTGATCGCCTCGACGAGGGTAACGGCGTCGGTGTAGCCCGTTAGCATAATCCGAACGGTTTGCGGACGCATATCGGCCGCTTGTTTAAGGAGATCGATTCCCGCCAATCCAGGCATACGCTGGTCTGAAATGATCAGAGCAACGTCGTGGACCGAGA
>JAQSDP010000044.1 GCA_029945985.1 bacterium
AAAGTCTAATATCAATTCAACCGGTGGATTCGTAGATGCCCAGTCACAGGAGTATCTGGTCAGAAACCTCGGCAGATTTTATTCAATCGATGAACTCAAGCAAACCGTAGTTGCATATCGAAACAATACGCCAATAAGCCTCGGCGATGTCGCGACCGTCGAGTTTGGAGCGAAGATCAAACGGGGCGAGGCGGGAACTAACGGCAAGACCGCCGTCATTGTTTCGGTGCAGAAACAGCCGGGAGCAAGCACGCTCGAACTAACCAAACAGGTTGACGAAGCGGTGGCGGAATTGCAAAAAACGCTCCCGCCGGATATCGAGATCAACCCGAATCTTTTCCGGCAGGCGAACTTTATCGATGCATCGATCGGCAATGTCATTGAAGCATTACGCGACGGCGCGATTTTGGTTGCGATCGTGCTGTTTCTGTTCCTGCTGAATTTCCGAACCACGTTCATCACTTTAACAGCTATTCCCCTCTCGTTTATCGTAACTTTTCTCGTTCTTTATGCCTTCGGGATCAGCGTGAATACGATGACGCTCGGCGGCCTGGCGGTCGCCATCGGCGAACTCGTAGACGACGCGATCGTTGACATCGAGAACATCTTTCGCCGTCTGCGCGAAAATCGGTTGCTGGAGAATCCTCGTCCTTCTCTCGAAGTCGTTTACAGAGCATCGCTCGAAGTTCGGTCATCGATCATCTACGCCACGGTTATTGTTGCACTCGTTTTCATTCCGCTGTTCGCTCTTTCCGGCGTTGAGGGCCGACTGCTCGCGCCGCTTGGTTTAGCGTATATCACGGCGCTTGTCGCTTCGCTCGTAGTCAGCTTGACGGTCACACCGGTGCTCGCGTCCTATCTTTTGCCGCAGATGTTCAGGCGAAAAGATGAGAAGAAAGAAAGGAGGAGGCAAGAGGCCGAAGATGAAGAAGACGACAATCCTTCATTCTTCTCCAAAATCACCGGTTGGTTTCGAACCTCTCACGGCGAGCACGAAGACAGTTTTGTGGTTCGCCGATTGAAAGCGTTCGATGGACGGCTGCTGCATTGGACGCTGCGGCATCCCTACAAGGTTATTAGCGGTGCAGCTTTTATATTTGTCGCGACGATGGCGACGCTGCCATTTGTCGGCACGTCATTTCTGCCGGAGTTCAACGAGGGGACGCTGACGGTCAATGTTCAGGCGCAGCCAGGTACATCATTGGCGGAATCGAGCCGAATTGGGCAAATCTCAGAAAAACTATTGCTAGAAGTTCCGGAAGTTATTTCCACTGGGAGACGAACCGGAAGAGCCGAACTTGACGAGCACGCTGAGGGCGTTCACTACACTGAAATTGACGTTGATCTGCGGCCATCGGACAGAACACGCGATGAGATCCTTGCTGAAATACGGGAAAAACTGGCGGTTGTGCCGGGCGTTACAACTAATGTCGGACAGCCGATCTCGCACCGGCTCGATCATTTGCAGTCGGGTGTGAGAGCTCAGATCGCCGTCAAGCTATTTGGCGACGACCTGGCGACCTTGCGTTCGAAGGCGGAGGAGATTCGCAACACGATCCAGACAGTTGAAGGCGCGACCGACGTTTCGATCGAAAGACAGGTTCTGATCCCGCAGGTTCGGTTCAATGTTGATCGTGCCAAGGCTGCGCAATATGGGCTGGCACCGGGCGAAGTCACTCAAACGCTGGAAACTGCACTCAACGGGCGAACGGTCTCACAGGCCATTGAGGGAGCTCGGCGTTATGACGTCGTCGTCCGGTTTGACGAGGCATCGCGCAACAGCCTAGATGCACTTAAAAATGTGACGATCGACGCTCCGAATGGAACGCAGATTCCGATCTCTGCGGTCGCCACGATTGAAAATATCCCAGGACCGAACCAGATATTACGCGAAGACACCAAACGCCGGATAGTCATCGGTGCAAACGTCGCGGGGCGCGATCTGGGCTCGGTTGTCGCCGATATTCAAGCCCGTGTGGGCTCGCAGGTTACTCTGCCCGAAGGCTACTTTCTTGAGTACGGCGGCCAATTCCAGGCAACTCAGGAAGCGACTCGAACACTTTCGCTGCTCACGATATTCTCGCTAATTGCGATTTTCTTTCTGCTTATAAAGGCGCTCGGCGATTGGCGTGTCGCGCTGCAAGTGATGATAAATATCCCGCTCGCTTTGATCGGCGCGGTCTGGGCACTGCACCTTTCGGGCGGTGTGTTCTCGATCGCGACGATGGTCGGATTTATCTCGCTGGTCGGCATCACATCGCGAAACGGGATCATGATGATCTCGCATTACCTTCACCTGATGAAAGAAGAGGGCGAGGAATTTACTGAAAAGATGATCATCAGAGGAAGCCTGGAAAGGCTTGTTCCGGTGCTAATGACCGCGCTGACAGCCGGACTATCGCTCGTGCCGTTTATCCTGGCGGCTGATGCCCCGGGCAAGGAAATTCTGCATCCGTTGGCCGTCGTAGTGCTCGGCGGCATTCTGACCTCGACCCTTCTCGACCAGATCGTAACGCCCGCCGTCTTTTATAAATTCGGCCGACATTCCGCGGAGCGGGTTATCGCCGGAAGAGATCAGCAGGCGGGAGGCGCTGGTGAATGGGGCACAGCGGAAGGCGAGATGTCAGACGAAGCGGGAGCGGGCGCATTTCCGCCCAAACCAATATTGAGCGAATAAGTTTTACAAGAAAATTGGAGGATTGTTATGAGAAAAAGATTCTTTTTCACCGTCGCTTTTTCCGCTGCTTTGATGATGCTTGGATTCTCACAGGCCTTGGCCCAAACGGAAGAAGTTAAGGCCGTAACCGACGTTTTGACGCGAGAAGCGCAGGCGGTGGAAAAAGGCGATCTGGCCGCACTCGACATAATTTGGGCGAATAGCGAAGACGTAACGGTATTTGAGAGCGGACACGCAAATTATGGTTGGAACGACTACCGCAACACGCATCTTGCGCCTGAGCTTAAAGAATTCAGAAACACGAAATACGCCTTTTCAGATCTAAAGGTAAAGGTCGATGGCAAGACGGCGTGGGCGACCTTTAAGTACACGCTAGCCGCCGACATGGGTACGCGAAAAATAGAAAGCGGCGGCCTCGGCACGGCTGTTCTCGAAAAAAGGGAAGGGAAATGGCGGATCGTCCACTGGCATTCGAGCGCACCGCGCAGAGCACCGGCACCGCAGCCTTCGCCTTCGCCAAAACCGTAATTAGGTGTTGCAGCACACAGACATCTGTTAGGGATTGACCGATTCTGTAATAGCGACCTGTTAACGGCTGCTTGAGACGACGAGGGCACTATTTTAAGAACAAGGAGATACTACTATTATGGCTACACAAACCGACCCGGTCTGCGGGATGCAGATCGAGGAAGCGGATGCCGCCGGGCAAACCGAACACGAAGGGACAACATACTATTTTTGTTCAACTGCGTGTACGGAGAAGTTCGAGGCAAGTCCGGAAGATTATACGAGTCAATGACCTGGAAGCGCCGAGGCAAATCACTTTGCCCGGCGCTTTTTTCCAACACCGATCAACGATTTTGGCGTTTGAAACTCAGGGAAGTTTAAATGTCACAAAGAGAGAAGCGAGGGGTAAACGACAGGAAATTAAAAATATGAACGAACAACATAAAGCCGAAGGGAAAGCGACCCACGATTCTCATTCAGTCCACAGCACAAACCGTATTTAGGGTTTATGATTTCGCTGGCCGTCTCATTCGTCGTGATGTATTTCATCATGTACGCGATGGCTAACGACTGGATCAATGTGTATTTGAACCTGAGCAACGTTTACATGACCGGGCTGATGGCGGGCTCGATGCTGCCGATCATGCTGGCGACCATGCCGGGAATGTTCAAGAACAGGAAGATGAATATCGCGCTGTGGGCCGGGTCGGTGGCGGTGCTTGCGCTCTTCTGGGTGCTGCTGCGGTACGAAGCGGGAGTCGGGGATCGCCAGTTTATGCGGGCGATGATTCTGCACCACGCGGCCGCGATACAGATGTGCAAGGAGTCGGCGATCACCGACCCGCGAGTCATAAAACTCTGCGAGGGGATCGTCGAGTCCCAGGAGGGTGAGATCGCGGAGTTGAAGGCGCTGCACGCGGAGTAGCATCAAGGTCTTACAGGATACCGATTATTAAAATCTTATTTCAGATATTGAAGGAGAAAAAATGAGTTGTTTTAGTGATGTAATGAAACCAATCGAGGCGGCTTCGTGCTGTACGCCGCAAGACACGGCTGCGACTGCCGCGAAAGCAATGAAAAACTCTGGCTGCGGCTGTGTGTGCTCCTGTAGTTGAGGACACAGAGAATCTTAAATTAGTGGGTGTAGTAACCGAGCGCGACATCTGTCACAGTGTCGCGGCTGAAAATCTTAGTGCCTCGAAGTAAGCGTCAAAGAAATTATGCGACCCGCTTCCGCCTGTTGCGGTGCTGCTGATTCTTTAAACGGCCCAGAAACTCGACGAACATCAGGCAACCAGCCTGCCGGTCACTGACGAGAAGGGCGGTTGCTGCGGCACCGTTAGCTCGCACCAGATCCGATGGAATTACGCGCTTTATTTGCAGAAAAGCTGGATGAAAAACACGGTCCCCGTGCGTTCAAAGTGTCAAAGTAATGAGGAGCGGTATGAATGAGAAAATCAGTTTAAGAATTCTTCCGCTCTGCTTGACGATCGTTTTCGCCGCGTCTTCTCAGGTATCGGCGCATGAAAAGTGGTTTCACGAAACCGAAAATTACGGCCTGCGTTGGGATTTGTTTTTTCGCCCGTTGCCACTTTTCTTGTTTGGTGGAGTAATACTTATTACCGTCATTGCGGGAATATGGTTTCGACGGCGCGGTCGAGGATTCGTGCCGGGGCCGGAGAGTTTTGGCACAACTGACAGCCGTCGCTCAGCATTATACGGTTTGATACCGGCTATTCTCGGAATTCACGTTGGCGTTCCTCTTTTGGTCAGCGGCGTACAGGGCGAACTATTCACGCCGAATAATAAACTACCCGGCGTTTGGATTTATGCGCTGGGCTTAGCTCAAACAGGTATTGCACTTGCGATTTTTTACGGTGCACTAACAAGAATCGCCGCCGTTGCACTGGCGGCTTTGTGGTTTGCGGGAATCTTTCTGCTTGGACTGGAGCCGATGCTCGAAAGCTCGATGTATCTCGGTTTCGCGGCGTTCTTTTTTCTCGCAGGGCGCGGACCGATTTCGATTGACCGGTTAACTTTACCGCCTCTTGAATCTTCCGCCCGACTAATGTCGAAAGCAATTCCGGCAGTTCGGGCCGGATTAGGGTTTAGTCTCGTATTCGTGGCGTTCACCGAGAAATTCGCCAATATTCCGCTCGCCTTAGCTTTTCTAGAACGCTATCCGCTCAACTTTACTGCCGCCCTCGGCATGCCGATGTCTAACGAGACATTTATCTTATGCGCCGGCGCAGTGGAATTGCTCGTCGGACTGTGGATACTGTTCGGCATTTTCCCGCGCGAAATAATCTTGATTGCGTGGATTCCGACTAACTTAACTTTGACAGTTTTTAACTGGACAGAACTCATCGGGCATTTGCCGATTTACGGAACGATGGCGGTCTTGTTGGTCTGGTCACAAGGACGTGAAAATCTAGAGCTGTGGCTCTGCGGCTTACGCGAAGGGCCGCTGGCGATTTTGGGACAAGAAACGCAAACGCAGCCCAGTCAGGTACATGGGAGCAAAGATAGTTAGATTTTAGAGAAAGTCTAAACGAATAGAGAAAAATTCAATGTTGCCTATTATGACACCCGGCCTCCCCAAATTCGCGCTGACCGCCCACATCACTACCTCTGTCGGCTGGCTCGGCGCCGTTGTCGGCTTTCTCGCTCACGCCATCGCGAGCATGACGATACAGGATGCTCAGATGATTAGCTCCGCCTACTTCTTTATTGAGCTGACGCTCTGGTATGTCCTGCTTCCGTTATGCGTGGCTTCGCTCGTGACCGGACTCATTCAGTATCTTGGCACCAAGTGGGGTTTGTTCCAGCACTACTGGGTGTTGGTCAAATTTCTGATCACCGTTTTTGCAACTGTCATTCTGCTGACTTTCATGCGGGGGTTCGACCTTCCGACCGTGGCAGTAGAGACTACAGGGTCAGTTGTATATTCGGGCGGTCATGGCGCCGCATCGCCGGTCGTCCACGCCGCTGGCGGGCTCGTCGTGCTGCTTGTCGCGGTGGTGCTCTCGGTTTACAAACCTTGGGGCAGGACGCCGTATGGCCGACGCATCGGGTAGACAATCGACGAAGTAAAATTATGATGACTGCTACCGTTCTCGCGAAGCAATCTGACGTGTCGCTCTACACCGTGCGGCACTACACGCGCATCGGGTTGCTGAAACCCGCCCGAAACCTCCAAAACAATTACAAGCTTTACCAGCCGTCGGACGCCGTGCGAGTTAGGTTTATCAAAGCCGCAGGGAATCTGGGATTTTCGCTCGCTGAGATCGCCGACATCCTGAAAGAGGCTAAACACGGTAACTCGCCGTGTCCGATGGTTCGGGAAATCATGGTCCGCCGGATCGAAGAAAATCAACGCAAGATCAAAGCGATGCAAAAATTACAGCGAAAGATGGAAAAGGCCGTTAAAGATTGGTCGAAAATGAAAAATTCTATGCCAAATGGCGATTCGGTTTGTCACTTGATCGAATCGGTCGGCGAGAGCGACGAATAGCGCTTGACCTGACCCCTGCTGACAGGTTGTAGAATAGTTCTGTAAAGCTTTTAGTGACAGGAGTGATAAAACATGAACGAAAAACAAACAACTACAACCGAGACATTTGTCGACCCGATTTGCGGTATGCAAGTTAAACCCGCAACCGCCGCCGGCAGTCTTAACCAGGATGGAGAGACCTATTATTTCTGCTCAACTGGCTGTCTGCAGAAATTTATAAATCCGACTGACAATAAGCAGTCGAGTTGCTGCAACGGCGGTTAGGTAGATCCGTACGCGGGGGGGTTAAAGAGAAGGAATATGACAGGAACCGGAAAACAGAGTACAGCAAAAGAAGAGTTCATCGATCCCATTTGCGGAATGACGGTCCATCCGGCGACGGCGGCGGGAAGTTTTAAGCATGAGGGCACGACTTATTATTTTTGCTCGAAGGGTTGTTTGCAGAAATTTATTGCCCAAACGCAAGGCGTTCCGGCAAGTGGTTTTGTCGGCATCGGGCACGAGAAAAAGGAAACGGTTGAACACGGTGAAATGAAGGCGACGCCGGCGGGAGAATTTGTCGACCCGGTCTGCGGAATGACCGTCGCATCCGATACCTCAGCGGGCAATTATGTTTTCGAAGGCGAAACTTATTATTTCTGTTCGACAGGCTGCCTAAATAAGTTCAAACAAAATCCGGCGAGCTTTCCCCTAGAGAAAAAAGAAGAAAAACTTGAGGCCGAGAGCCTGGGCGTGGAGTACACCTGCCCAATGCATCCTGAAGTTGTGCAGATAGGTCCGGGAAGCTGTCCGAAATGCGGGATGGCGCTTGAGCCGAAGGTGATGACCCTCGACGACGCGCCCGATCCGGAGTATATCGATATGAAACGGCGGTTCTGGATTTCCGCCGTTTTGACTATTCCGGTATTCGCATTGGCGATGGCGGAGATGCTGCCGAACTTTCACGAGTTAATTTCGCCCAACGTTTCTATTTGGATACAGTTCGTTCTTGCAACTCCGGTCGTCCTCTGGGGCGGTTTTCCTTTCTTCCAACGAGGCTGGGCTTCGGTCAAAAATTCCAGTCCGAATATGTTTACGCTGATCGCGATCGGAACCGGAGCGGCTTATCTTTTTAGTCTTTTCGCCCTATTTCTGCCGAACCTTTTCCCCGATTCGATCAGGAATGTACATACCGGATTGATTCCGGCTTATTTCGAAGCGGCCGCAGTGATCACAACCCTTGTTCTCCTCGGACAAGTTCTCGAGCTTCGAGCCAGAAGCCAAACTTCAAGCGCGATCAAGGCACTTCTCGGACTCGCGCCAGAAACGGCGATCGTGGTTTTCGACGACGGCTCTGAAACCGAGGTCGCACTCAAGGACGTACAGATGGGTGCGAGCTTACGGGTCAAGGCAAACGAAAAGATCCCGACCGATGGCACGATTCTAGAAGGCGATACATCAGTTGACGAATCGA
>JAQSDP010000045.1 GCA_029945985.1 bacterium
CACCTCGCGGTACCCCTTCTCGTCGTCGACTATCAGCAGGTTTGGCATCTATCTACTCGTCGTCCTGAATGATCTCGCGGAAAACCATCGTTACCCGCGTTCCTTCGCCGGGGGTGCTTTGGATGTCGATGGTTCCGCCGTGGTCGTTCACTATCTTATACACTATCGAGAGTCCGAGTCCCGTGCCGCCGGAGCCGCTGGTAAAGGGCTCAAATACGTGGTCGAGCATCTTATCGTCCATGCCGACGCCCGCGTCCGTGAACTCGATAAGCACACGATTCCCGGCGGCGTGAGCGAGTCGGACGGTGAGTGTGCCGCCATTCGGCATTGCCTCGACCGCGTTGCGCGCGAGGTTCCAGAAGACCTGTTTGAGCTGCGTTTCGTCAGCGAGGATCTTTGCGGGCCGGTCGGGAACCTCGAGTCGGAACTCGTGCGTATTGGTAACCTCCGGACTGTGTTTGACGAGCGCTAGGCAGTCTTTGATTGCGGCGGCGACGTCGATCTCGTCGCGATGTTCACCGGAGCCATTTGCCGCCGGCCGTGCAAACGCCAGGAAGTTGGTAATGATGCTGTTCATCCGGTCGGACTCTCGAAGCACGATGTCCATCAACTTCACGTCGTCCACCGGTGCATCCGACCTTTCCTGTAGGAATTGCAGCGCAGAACTCATCGAACCCAACGGGTTGCGTATCTCGTGTGCAAGTCCGGCGGCCATTCGTCCGACGGCCGCAAGGCGGTCCGATCGGCGGACCTCTTCTTCCAGTGATCTCACCTCGGTGACATCCTGACACGTCATTATGAGTCCATTCGTCTGGCCGGAGCGTCCGGTGAGCGGGACGATCGAGCATGAGATCATAACGCGATCGGGGCCGCCGCCTTTTTCGATGTTCGTCTCAAAGTGAACCGCGGCGAAAGCTTCCGTGCGATGTGGATCGAGCGAGAGGGCCACGCGTTCGCGGATCTCCTCCCCGAACAGTTCGAAGATATTCTTGCCGATCACATCTCGCGCATTCATCCCAGTGATCTCTCCGGCCGAGCGGTTGAACGCATAGATACGGCCAACAAGATCGGTCGTGATGAGGCCGTTGCCGATCGATTCGACGATGCGTTCGTGGAGTACGTGGAGATTGGCGAACATCTCTTCGGCATACTTCAGTTCTTCGGAGAGCTTGCGGCGCTCGGAGAGTCGGGCGGCGAGCAGGCCGACGAGCAGGATCGCGACGTTGTTGACACCTACGATCTGAAGTATTCGTGACGCCGGCTGTTCACCTGAGCCGGAGTAGAGTACGTTCTGCGCCGTTAAACCCGACAGGAGCGTAAACAGTAACGCGCACGCGATCGCGAAGTACAAAGTCTCTGCCCTTCCGAGAAAAAATCCCGCGACGCTGATCAGAACGATATAGAGCGTCACATAGGGAGAAATAATGTCTCCGGTCAGCCACACGAGCCAAGTGATCAAAAGCAGATCAATGAAAAGCTGAATGCGGACCTGCTCCTGAATTCGAGGGGCGAAGTGGAGTGCTGCGAAATAGATTATCGAGAGCCCAGCGGTGAGCGCGAAGGCGATCACGAGTCCGTCTGCCGATTCCGGCTCGGTGGTGCTAAAAATCCCGGTCGAGCGCCATAAATTGGCCATTAGCAGAAGCAAAAGGAACGCAACGCGCCCTAAGATAAGGCGCTGAACCTTGCTCCGCAGAGGGAGGTCTTCTGTCACAAGAGTAGAGCTTGTGGGCATTGAACAGACCTTAAAACGTCTAAAACCGGAAATATTCCAACACAAGTCCCGATTCTCGATTGAAATTCCTGTTAGATTTCCTGAGATTCAACCAATAGATAGACGAGTTTGGGAAAAGCGAAGTTTAGCCTATTTAAGACTATACGTCTGCGATGGCGGAAGTAAGCAACAGACGGTACATACGAGTTCAGCGGAATACACAAGATATAGTACTTGAAGGAAGTTTTGACACAATCAGCCTGAAAATTCTGTTGACATCGGAAGGCGATGGGCGCAAAATGTCGATACTAAACGTTCACCCGTTTCTGGAATTTTAGGACAATTAGTTGTTTGGCTGACATCACGCCGACAAAAGTGTGCCGGTGAGTATTAATTGCGGTTTCCGCATGTGAATTCTCTATTGGACCGTAAGGTCATTTCCGGTTTTCTTGGACGATCCTTTTTTTTGGAGAGATCGAAAGGCACATGAACATCATAAGTGATCCTCGCGCCACCCTCGCAGGCCTTCTCAAACGCACAGTTGAGATGGGAGGATCTGATCTACATATTCGCGTCGACATGCCGCCGCAGGTCCGTATTCACGGACAGATGCAGCCGCTGGACGATTGGGAACCGCTGACCCCTGACGAGACGGCGAAGCTTGCCTACGCGTACATAACGCCGAAGCAGGCGGATCAGTTTGCGAAGGAACAGCAACTCGACCACGCAATTGGCCTTGAGGGACTCTCGCGATTTCGCGTGAACATCTTCAAGCAGAAAGAGACCATCGGCGGCGTTTTCCGAGTCATTCCGTTCGAAATTCGGTCCTTCGAAGATCTCGGGCTGCCGCACGTCGTTTCCGACCTTTGCCGAAAGCCTCGCGGGCTCGTGCTTGTTACGGGGCCGACCGGCTCGGGTAAATCGACGACCCTAGCAACAATGATCGACCGCATCAACACGACGCGGCATCAGCACATTTTGACGATCGAGGACCCGATCGAGTACTTGCACACGCATAAGAATTGCGTAGTCAGCCAGCGCGAACTCGGCACAGACGCTTCGTCCTTTTCCGATGCTTTGCGCACCGCCCTTCGTCAGGATCCGGACGTTGTGCTCGTCGGCGAAATGCGTGACCTCGAGACGATCGAGATGGCATTGCGCGTTGCTGAGACGGGCCACTTGACGTTTGCGACGCTGCATACGAACACGGCGGCATCAACCATCACGCGTATCATCGACGTATTTCCGGCCGGCCAGCAGGCGAATATTCGCACTCAGCTTTCGAACGTGCTCGAAGGGATCATGTGTCAGGCTCTTCTTCCGAACGCGGCGGGCAGCGGACGTGTGATGGCGATGGAGATCCTGATCCCGAATTCGGCAGTGCGAAACCTGATCCGCGAGGACAAGATCCACCAGATCTATTCGATGATGCAGACAGGTTCGGACAAGTTTGGTATGCAGACGCTGAATCAATCGCTCGCGGCTTTGTTCCGAAAGCGTGCAGTTACGCTGGAAACGGCAATGACGCTGTCGGGCAATGTTGACGAATTGATGGACCTCGTTGGCCATCAGGTGCGTCCCGGAGCGGCAGCAGCGATCGAGGCAAACTCGCTGCAGCGGTTTCGCGAAACCTTATAAAGATCCAAGGGCAGATCAGTCAGATGCGACATGAAAGTGCCGGCACCCACAGCCGGAAGGAAGTTCTATGAGAAATACTACTTCGGCGAGGCGACAGAGGACACCTGGATTTGAAACGGGCTCATCGCGCGAATTTGCAGAGTTCGGCAATACACCTGATCAGCTTGCGGTAGTCTGGGGCGGGCCTTCGGGAATCGTCGCAGCATCGCCTCATGCGGGCCCGGGCGGATCGTTCTCGCTCGACGTCGCCAGATTCCCATCTGATTTCAATCTCGGCGCAACGCTCGAGATGCGCCGGCGTAATCAGCTTGGGCTGCCGCAGATGTCGCAGCGGACGGTGCTGTGTACCGCACCGTCGCAGTTCTCCGAACGTACTCGGATGCTCGCCCTCGACGGCGAACGTCTAGCGATGGATGAAGACACGCTTTCCGAGTGGCTCGTTAACGCCGAACAGCAAATGCTGCTCGGTACGGACAATCACCCGATCTTCGAAACCTCCCTTGAAGATACAGCCTGCGCGATGGGCCGGCTGCCTAATGGTCAGGTGACACTGACCGAGGTTCCGCGCGAACACCTCAACATCCTTCGCGAACGGATGCGTTCGCTGGTCGGCGGAATGGCAGCGGGTTCGCTCAACCTGATCGTCGAGACCCCGGTCCGCTGTGCGGCAAGATATTTTCTTACCCGATCGCCCGAGGGGAACGAGATCCGTCGGCCCGGGAAGGAAGGCGAAGTTACCGCATTCCTGCTGATCAGCATGTCCGGGTTCAGCATGGGCTTGTGGAGCCCGAAGACCGGGCTCTTCAGCGAATATTCATTCCTCGCACCCCAGGAACTTACTGGCGACCCTAAAACTCCGGGCAGGGCACGCAAACCGGTCGAAGGGGATACGCAAGACGTTCGGGTCGATGCGTACATCAAGCAAGCTCTCGATCAGCTTTTCCTGCAACTCTCGCCCGAACGCCTCGAGCAGATGGGACTCGCGAGCTACGCACAGATCGTGTGGGCCTGTGAGATGGGAATGTCCGAGCGGGTCACGCCGGCCGTGCAGGGTTATGCCCAAAAGAGTGGGCTCGAATTCATCCAGATCCCGGTTCCGGCCGACGAAGCGGTTGCAGGTGGATTGCTTCTAGGCTCTTTCAGCTTTGGAAACTCCGAGGCGATCGCACCGCGAGTACTGCCGGTCGTCAATCTCGCCCGCGACCTTCTGGTCCAGGCGGACACGGAAGAGGTCGAGCGTCGACGTCTCGAACAGTTGGAAGCGACCAAGCGTCGCAACAGAACAGTCTTTGCGATCGTTGCCGCACCGGTGATCGCCTTTGCTCTGCTCGCAGCGTTTGCCGCGGACATCGTTCGCGAACGAGTTTGGCTGGCGTATCGAGAGGCTCAGACGGACCAGCGTGCTGCTGAACTGAAGCCGGCGCTTGATCGACGCAGATCATACGAAGCGAATCTTCAGTGGTATCAGGAATTCGTGAAGCAGGTAAGCCTGCTCAGGAAACAGCAGCCGATCCCAAAGAACCTTCTTTATCAGCTCGATTCCAATTATCCATTCGCTATCGATCCCTCATTCTACGTTTCGGAGATGCGTATGAGTCCGAAGGGCGAGCTGGAGATCAAGGGATTGGCGAGGAACAAGGACGCGATCGCACAGTTCCTGAAATCGCTCGAGTTTGCGGGCGGTGCTGCAAGCGGTTCACGGCTGTTCGGGAATCTCGCGTACGAGGTTCAGGAAGGAGTTGCTCAAACTGCATCGACTGCCCAGCGTCCGAACATTCCGCAGATGAGCGGTTCGACACTGACGGGAACGACGGTCGCTCCGGGTATAGTCTCGTGGACGATGAAGGGAATCTATTTGCCGGTCGCAGAGATCGCACCGCCGGATCCGAATGCGAAGCCCGCACCGGGTGCGCCGAATCCGAACTCGCCCGCGGTTGGTACGCCGCCTGCTCCGGCGGCACCTGTGAGGTAAAGAAGCTTTTTTCTACGGTAGCGTTATGCGAAATCCAAGACAGACAAGTTCGCTCCAATCGGCGGGAAACAGCATTCTCGTTGAATCGATCAAGTACGGCCCGGTCGTTACGTTTCTCGTGATGGCACTGATCTCAGGCGGCGCCGCGTACCTGATCTATAGTTTTTTGCTTTCAGATTGGTCGGAATCTAACAAGCAGCTTCGATCCCAGGTGTTGAAGAAAGAGATCGACAACCGAACGACCGAGAAAATGGTCGCGGGCGAGCCGCAATTCCTCGCCGAATTCAAGAAAGTTGCCGATATGTTCAACGAGGCGAAGCCTTTGCTGCCGCAGGAGACCGAAGTCTCGGACGTGCTCGGCCAGGTTGAAACAGCTGCGAGGCGTAACAACGTGACGCTCTCGGGATTGCAAGCCGTAAAAGAATCGATCAAATCTCCGAAGGCCGCAAAGCTCTACGAGCGCGAGATCCCGGCTGTGGTTACCGGCCCGTATCCGCAGGTGGTGCGGTTCTTTGACGATATCTCGAAGATGCCGCGAATCTTATTCATTCGCGATTACTCGATCGGCTCGATGCGCGACTCGGTGACCGCCGGATTTACGTTAGTTGCTTATCACGCGCCGCCTCCGGCCGAGATGCCTGCACTTCCCGCGGATCTCGCGCAGATCGTCGAAAGTTCCAGAACGGAGGTCGCAAAACAATGAGGCCAGCTAATGCAACCAAGGCGAATCTCGGGTTGTCCGACCGGCTTTCGGTCAAGCTTCTTGCTCTTTTTGCCGCGACGTTCGTGATCGGATTTCTTGCCCTTTGGGCATACGGCGTCTCGGCGTCTTATCTGGAAAGTTCGCTTGCAGAAGCAGCAGCCCCCCAAGCACCTCAGCCCGTCGTTATAGACCCGAACCTGCGGAATGAACTTTCGCAGGTCATGACAATGAGCGATGCAACTGCGGAGCAGGCAGCGATAAAAGATCCGTTCAATGACCGGACAGGCCTCGCCGGACTCAACGCCGTTCAGCGTTCGGTGGGCGGCACTGTAACCACCTCGGGTGGAGGCGGCGGAACTACCGGCGGTGGCAGTACGGCTATTGTTACTGGTACAAACGGCCCGGGCGGTAGCGGTGGCGGAAGCCGCGGCGGTAGTCCGTCTGGCACCTCGGCACCACCAGTGCTCCCTGCGACTGAGGCTACGAAACTGCGGTGGGTGGCCTATCAACAACGAGCCGCGATGGGTGATATCCCTCTCGACCCGCGAGTGTTTGCGGTCGACGACCTCCTGCCGGTCGGCGTTGTGGACGGTGGCAACGGCCAGCAGGAAGTCTTGTTCTATTCGGAAGCGGCTGCTCGGACGTTTAGCTTTCCGATCGGGACTATGTTCAATGACGGGTGGTTAAGCGAGCTTCGGCCGGAAGGGGTCGTCTTCGCAATGAATGATGACCGCCGATCCGCCAAGTTGCGTTCATGGACGCGTTCGCTTCGTTCGATCGGTTAGGTAGTTTTTGGTTTTCCTTAGTTTCCCGAGGAATTAAAACAATGAGAAGGTTTCTAGTTTTAGCATTTGCGGTGGCAGCCACGTTCAGCGTGCTGGCGAACAATTTCATTCCGGTATCCGCGCCCACAGCGGAAGGCGTAGTTGCCTATCGTCAGGCCGGCCCGAACGGGGCGGCTCGACTATCGGATCATTTCGTTCCGACGGCTTCGGCTCCTATAGCTAACGCCCCGGCGGTGCCCGTGCAACAGCCGGATCTTACTGCCTTCGTGCCGCACGCGTCTGCGTCTGCGGCATCCATTGAGAATGTTCGGAACGCGACGGTTCCCGAGGGATCATTCGTGAGCGCTCAAGCCATTCGACCATCGGCGAACTTCGTGAAGCGGAGATTGCTTACGATCCCGGCGGTGACGCTGATGCCCGACGCACTTGCGACGATAACGCGTGAACACTCCGTGGCGACAAGCCTGGATGCCGCGATAGCCGAGCGCCTTTCGTTTGCACCGGACGCCGTTTCGCTTCGAAACGTTGCCGACTTGAACGAATCATTCGCCCAAACCCATTCGAGTTCCCCTCGCCGGCCGTCAATCGAGAGCAAACGGGAGACCGCTGAACCCGATGCCGCAAAAGCGAAAGCCAAGTTCATTCCGCTTACCGCAGGTGCGACAAATATATTTGCCTCCGTCGATTCGAAGCCCTTCGCAAGACTTCCTCAGATAATTCCGGCTTCAGGTGTCTCGGCCGACAATAGGTCGGAGCATACGGCTGGCATCATCGATGAGGCATCGACCGAGCGTGCTGCTTTCGAAGCCGACGTTCCGCGTCAGATGCCGGTCGCGGCAACATTCGTAACGGCCGCATTCTCGGCGCCTTCCGATTCGTTCTTTCATCGGGCACGCTACGTCGTAGAGCCATACGCTCCCGTCTCCGCTGATGTGCTTGCCGTTGCGGACAATGCCCACGCAACAACCGCCGCTAGCCAGGAGATCACTGAACGTGAAGCGGTAGATGCAGACACCGCAGTAGAGCCCAAGGCAACAGTTCTCGCAGCTTTGACCGAGGCACCTTCGGCAGATTTCGAGCGGGCGCGATTTGTTCCCGAGCCGGTAGCTCCAGTTTCTGTCGAAACTCTGGCGCGCACCGAAACTCACTCGACGAACAACGGCGACGTCGTGACGGCCGAGCGCTCGTTCGACAACGTGACGGCCGAAGCGGCTCCTCCACAAACTTATATTCCAACGTTCCTGACCGCGCGGGCGGATGTTCCGACAGCGATCTTCCAGCGAATGGGGCTCGTGGCGATGCCGGAAGTAC
>JAQSDP010000046.1 GCA_029945985.1 bacterium
CACCCTAAAACCAGCGAACGCATCACCCTATTTTGCGAACTCCCCCAAGAACTCACCGACCTTCTAAAACATCTAGCTTAATAGCATCCAAAGGCAGAAACACGACCGGTAGGGAGTGTGTCGCTCGATGTGGAATAATGGTCAACATCTGACACCCTCGCTACGGCTCGGGTTTCCGCCTTCAAATATGAACCGTCTCTTCGCTGCCATCGCGGTATCGCTGTCGCTCGTGTCCTTAGTCCTTGCTCAGGCGGGTGAGATCAATGTAGTTCCCAAACCACGAAGCATTATCCTCGGGACCGGAAAGTTCGGATTACGGAAGGATACTAAGATTGTTGTTAGGGACGAGAAAGGCAAACTTTCTGCCAACCTGTTGAATGAGCATCTTTTCAAGAAATACGGCTTCAAACTCAAGATTGTGAACAAGCCTGAAAAGGTAAATGCGATTAACTTTTGGCCGATCGCATTAGACAAGTCTGGCGGGTATCCCGATGAAATAAAGCGTGAAAAATACTCGCTGACTGTCCAGTCGGAGTCCATTCAGATAGGCGGTACATATACGGGCGATTTCTACGCGATTCAGACATTGATGCAAATGCTTCCGGCACAATTTGCAAAGGAAGCATTTCTTCCAGCCGTAACGATCGTTGATTCACCCCGCTTCTCCTACCGCGGGATGCATCTCGACGTCTCCCGGCATTTCCAACCCGTCGAGTTCGTCAAAAAGTTCATCGACCAGATGGCGCAGTACAAGTTCAACAACTTTCACTGGCATCTGACGGATGACCAGGGCTGGCGGATCGAGATAAAGAAATATCCGAAACTGACCGAGGTCGGATCACAGCGGCCGGAGACGATGCTGGAGCGAAACTTCGCTCCGTACAAAGGCGACGGCATTCCGCACGGCGGGTTCTACACGCAGGAGCAGATCAAGGAGGTGGTCGCTTACGCAAAGGCACGATACATCACCGTCGTGCCGGAGATCGAACTGCCCGGCCACGCATCTGCGGCGCTCGCGGCGCATCCGGAATTGGGAAAAGGGTGTGCAGTAGCGGATTACAAATTTGAGGTGAAAAAGACCTGGGGCATTTTCAAGGAGGTCTTCTGCCCAACCGAAGAGACCTTCAAATTTCTCGAAGACGTCCTCGACGAAACCATCAAGCTCTTCCCTGATTCGCCGTACATCCACATTGGCGGGGATGAGGTTCTCAAAGACTTCTGGAAAGAATCGGCGTTCGTTCAGGAACTCAAAAAACGCGAAAACCTCAAAGACGAGCACGAGGTCCAAAGCTACTTCGTCCAGCGGATCGAAAAGTTCGTCAATTCGAAGGGCAAGAAGATCATCGGCTGGGATGAGATCCTCGAGGGAGGGATCGCGCCGACTGCGACGATCATGAGTTGGCGCGGAATGAACGGCGGCATCGAAGCCGCGAAGGCGAAACATGACGTGATCATGACGCCGAACGATTTCGTCTATTTCGATTATGGCCAGGGCGACCCCGAGTTCGAGCCGCTGAATATCGGTTCATATGTCCCGCTACAAAAGGTCTACAGCTTCGATCCGGTGCCGCCGGAACTCACGACAGATGAAGGAAAATACGTCATCGGCGGCCAAGCGAATATCTGGACCGAATATCTGAAAACGCCGCAGAGCATCGAGTACATGGCGTTCCCGCGAATGCTTGCGCTAAGTGAAGTGCTGTGGTCAAAGAAGGAAGATCGTAATTACCAAAACTTCTACGAACGAATGTTAGCGGCGCTCCCGCGGCTGGATAAGCAAGGCGTCAACTTCCGAATCCCCGAACCGATCGACGTAGGTGGATTCCTGCTCAACGAAACCGAAGCCTACGCCTTCGAAGTCCGTCCGCCGCTACCGGGAGCTAAGGTTTATTTCACGAAAGACGGCTCCACGCCGACTGAAAATTCACCCGAAGCCCCGCAGAAGATCTCCGTCTTTCCCGTCGGCGACGAGGTCGTGACGATCAAGACGATCGTCGTCCTCCCCTCCGGCCGAAAAAGTTCCGTCTACGCCGCTACCTTTATGCGCGGCAAGATGCTGGAAGCCATGACGGTGGAAAATCCAAAAGAAGGAGTGAAATTCAACCTCGTCGTTCCCGATAACGAATCACAAAATCGCTCGGGCGAAACAAAGACGATCCTGCTCAATCAGTTCGCGATGCTCGCCGATCTCAAGAAAGACTTAGGCGTCCAATACGACGGCTACTTCAAGATCCCGGCCGATGGCGTCTATCAATTCCAGATAGAGTCCACCTGGGACACAACGCTCGTCATCGCCGGCAAAAAGATCATCGACGAATCCGGCACCTCCGCCAACGTAAAGCGAAATGCAATTCTTCCGCTCAAAGCGGGTCTCCACCCGATCAGCCTCCGCTACAACCACCGCGGCGGCGATTCAACATTCCGATTTCGTTGGGGACTAAAAGGACAAGGCTTAAGACAGGCTTACGGCAGCGAGTTCGTTCACTAACGGAACGCGGACGCCTTCCCCCGCGTGTCACCCGCCAAACATTAAACAATAGAAACAAAAATAGCCGTCAAGAAATTCTCGGCGGCTATTTCGATAAGGTCTACTTCAAAGATCAGATCCTCAACGGCATCACGATGTACTTGTAATCGTAGGCTGTCTCGCCGTCGATGCGGATCTGTGTAGCGGCGTTGGCGTCTTTGAACTCGAACGAGATGCGTGTCGGTTTCGAATCTTTCGCACGAGCGGTCGCGGCATTTCCGCCGTCTGATTCACCCTCATTTTCCGAGGCAGATCCCGCACCTTCCAAAGCTCCAACGTTGTTCAAAAATTCCTGCAGATACTGGTGATTGAACCCTAGCGTGACTTCCTCGCCCGTGTAATCGGCCGGCACGACCTCGTTGCCTTCGCCTTCCTCGCTCGACTGAGCAGTCACCTCGACCTCGCCTTCGCGAATCGTCACACGGATCGAGCGGTTGCGTTCGTCGGCCATCAGGGCGATTCGGCGAACGGCGGACTTCATATCGGCAAGGTCAAAAGCAACTTTCTTATCGTTGTCCTTTGGCATCACCATCTCATAATTCGGGAAGTTACCGGTTAGCTTCCGAGTTATCAGCAGCCGGCCGCCTGTCTCGAAATAGATATGATTCTGGTCCTCGCCGAAGGCAACATCGCCGCCTTCGCGTGAGATCTTCACGAGCTCGAGCAAAGCCTTTTTCGGTATCAGCGCATCCATCTTCGCATCTGAACCAGCCTCGAGTTTCTTCTCGATGAACGCGAGCCTATGACCATCCGTCGTAACCATCCGCGCAACGTCGCCGTCGATCACGAACTTCGCACCGCTCAGCGTAAACCGGCTCGTCTCGTTGGTGATCGCAAATGCCGTGTTCTGGATGAAGTAGTTGAATGTCTCAGCCGCAAGCTTCATCGGAGCGACCTTGAACTGCGGTATCTCCGGATATTGCTCGCGGTTAACTCCCGCCAGTCGAAACTTCGCACGGCCCGCCTTCAACTCAACCCATTCGTTCTCTTCCTTCTTGAAATGAACGTCCCCGTCTCCCAGGTTTCGCACGATGTCGAAAAGCTTCCGGGCCTGGATGCACATCGCACCCGGCTTCTTGATCTCGGCTTCAGCATCGCAGCGGATCGTTACGTCAAGGTCGGTTCCGATGATGCGGATCGATCCCTCACCCAACGATTCGATCAAAATATTCGACAGCACAGGGATCGTCGTCTTGCGTTCGACCACACCCTGGATGTACCCCAACTCTTCTTTCAGTACGCTCTGCTTAATGCTGAATTCCATTTACTACCGCCCTTTTACTTCTTTGATTCTTTCCTTTCTGGATAAACTCTTAGCCAACCATGCGGCCACCTTCTGCTATTACTAACCAAGAATAAAACTAGATTTAGATCTAGTAGTAGTAATAGGTCCTGTTGATATGTGTAAAACTAACGGAAAACCCCTAAAACCTAGGGAAAACCCTTATAAAACCGACACTTTTTCGTCCACAGGATTGTGTGGAAAGTTTGTGGAAAACGTCTTCAATGCGAGGAAAACCTTTGTCTTGCTTTCTTTTCCACTCTCGTCCACAGGTGATTCACAGCCCACCGTTCGGAAAAGTGGAAAACTATTCTCAAGTGCTGCAAACAAAAGATTTACCGATGCTACGTCCCTAAACCGCATGTGGATAACATTTTCCTGCATATTCTCGTCCGCCTATCGAAATTAGCTGCAAAGCCCGTCAATAAACTCGTTGATCTGCTTGTGGAAATTACGGTCTTCTTTGGTCAATGCGTCGATCTTGTCGACTGAGTGCATTACCGTCGTGTGATGCTTTCCGCCGAACTCGCGTCCGATCTCCGGAAAGCTGTGTTTCGTCAGCCGCTTGCACAGGTACATTGCCACCTGCCGCGGCATTGCGATCGCCCGGCTATTGTTCTTCGACTTCATCTCTTCGACCGTGAGGTTGTAGTGCGAAGCGACGATCTTGCCGATGCGTTCCATCGTCAATCCTTCGGGCCGCTCGGCGTCAATTATGTTCTTGAGCGCCTCTTGAGCCAGAAGTTTCGAAATTGGTATGCCTCTTAAAGATGATATCGCAACCAGGCGCACAAGCGAACCTTCAAGCTCGCGGACGTTGCTCTTGATCTTGCTGGCGATAAAGATGGCGATCTCGTCCGGAAGTTCGATCCCGTCGAGATCCGCTTTTCGCTTCAGGATCGCGACCTTTGTCTCAAGGTCCGGGGGCTCAATATCGGCGATCAATCCCCACTCAAATCTTGAGTGCAGCCTCTCTTCAAGCGTCGGTATCTCCCTCGGCGGACAATCGCTCGAGATGACTATCTGCTTCTGGTCGTTGTGCAGAGCGTTGAACGTATGGAAAAACTCTTCCTGCGTACGCTCCTTGCCGGCCATGAACTGAACGTCGTCCATCAACAGCACGTCGATCGAACGATACTTGTCGCGAAACGCCTGAGTCTTGTCGAACCTGATCGCGTTGATCAGTTCGTTCATAAACTTTTCGCTCGTGATGTATGCAACACGCAGGTGCTTGTTCTGTTGCTTCACTGAATGACCGATGGCGTGCATCAGGTGAGTTTTACCTAACCCGACGCCGCCGTAGAGGAATAGCGGATTGTATGCCTTGCCGGGACCCTCGGCGACAGCCTGGGCCGCAGCGTGTGCAAACTGGTTGCTGGTACCGACGACGAACTTTTCGAACGTGTACTTTTGGTTAAGCGAACTTTCGACCGGTTCGATGTCGGCAAAGTTAGTCGACGCATTCGATCGCTGAAAGGATGTGTTGTTTGAAGGGGCCGCCGCTGCCTGCTTCTTTACTTCAAAATAAAGATCGGCGTCGTTATCGCTATCATCGTCCGGCGTGTCGGCCGGAGCGTTAGGGTCGACAGTCCATTCGATGGTGTAGTCCGACAATCCAAACTCAGTGAGCGTTTGATAAAGGAGCTGGGAGTAATAGATGGAAACCCAATCGATGGTAACCTGTCCCGCTCTTAGTTGAAGAGTCATTGTCTCTTCATTGAGTTCCTCAAACTGGATCGAACGAAACCAGGATTCGAAGATGTGTTTGTTGAGCCGACGTTCGAGGAATGCGAGTATGTCATTCCAAACACCAGCTTTCGTGACGGATGATTCCACGGAAAAAATAGACTCCAAAAATTGGCCTTTATAAGTGCAATTGTATGCTTAAAACGGTTAGCGCGCGAAACCGCGTTGAAGAGGCTGTGAGAGGGCCCTGTCCTGCCACCGTAAAATTGAAACCTTACCACTCGAAAAGACGTTTGAAAACGCACAGTTCTACCGTTTTCCACAAAATTATCCACAGGCTTGTGGAAACTATTTATGGACTTAAAGTGTCACTTTAAGTTATTTGTTTTCAACGCTTTACAAGGGCTGATGTTTCAAAAGCGGGTGTCAGATTAGCACAGGCATATAGGGTTAGCAAGGAGAAATCCACAGAAAACCTCCGACCTTAAAAAATTGTTAACAAGCCTTTTTTATGCAACAGTTTGAGCCCCTTTTTGCGCTGAAAAAATGTTAATTTACAGACAGTGACCGACGAAAAACGAGTGGAAATTCCAAAAAAAAAGTTCGCCAGCGTACATAATTTAGATGACGCGTTCGAGCGTGAACTGAAAGCTGCGTGCCGGCCGCTGACATTCATCTCGGAAACCGATGCGGAAGTGACCCCGTTCACGGCGGAAAAGCCCTCGAACAGATCTCTCAGCGGATATCTAGCCTCGCTTGAGATCACGTCCGATAATATCGAGGAAGTAGGATTCGAAGAATTTTTCGACCGTCTGACATCTGAAAAAGACTGGCACGGCCCACGTGAGAAGAAACGGTCACAGCAGTGGTCAAAGCTTCGCGGTGTACTTGAGGAAAATCTGGAGAGCCTTCGAGTGATCAGGGTCGGAAGGATCCAGTTAGAGATCTTCATCGCCGGAATGGATGCAACAGGCCGGCTAGCAGGCGTGAAAACAAAAGCGATAGAAACTTAGTGCAGAGCCCCAAAGGCAGAAGCCTGCGCGACAGCAAGGGCTAACATCAGGTCAACGCAGCTCGTCTCACTCAACACTGATATCCATCTCCGGCAGCGTGATCGGTTCGCTGCCGCTTCGGTTGTCCAATAGAAAAATATAATTTCCCGGTTCGAGTACGCGCGTGATCGTCCCGCGCGGAACCATTCCCGTCGACACGATCGTCTTCACCTCGCCCCCGGATTTCCACATGTTGAAATCTTCAGCCTTGATGACCGCACTCGCTAATTTGATCTCACTCTTTCCAGTCGTGAAATATGCTTTCAGTGTCGCCTTGCGATTAAGGTTTATCGGGTAACTAAGTTCGGAGCCCGCCGCCACCTGGCCCGGTCCCTTGAACACCTCACCCTCGGTCCATTTCGGTTTAACTTCCGCGGCGACACTCCTCTCAGCCGGCGGGTTCACACGGAAGATCTGGATCACCGCAATGATGATGATCACGACCCCAACGATCCCCGCCCACGTATAACTCCAAGTTCCTTTTCTCTGTTCGAACATCGCCTTCTAAAATGGATATTCAAGCCTAAATTGATTTAAGCCAACGGTCTTGAATTGCACTTGTCGAGTTATGCTGTCCATCAAAACGGCTTCCCTTTTAGCAGGACCGTCTCCATCGATCGATCTCCCAGCCGTGGATTGAACCTATAGACTTCGTTGTCTCCCCGTTTCATATAAAGGGCCCAATGGTATTTCTCGCGTTCGGGGTCATCGGGCATACCGGAAATGACGTCCGGCTCACAGTCAATGTTTGGGACGGCTACTCGGTACCAGCTCGTCTCCACAGTAACCGACATAGTGTCTGGTGACTTATACTTTGTCGCGAAGTAATCGAAGAGCTTGCGTAGATTCCGATCGTTGAATGCGGCCGGATCCATGAATACAAAAACTTCTCGAGTATCCTGGTCGGCCCAGTTAGAGGCAATAATGAACTTGAACTTGAGATCAAAGCAACAGTCGGAATTTTTTGATGAGGCTGATTGTGGAAAAGCTGCCGCCGCTAACGTTCCCACTGCTATCACAAGAAAAAGTAAGTTGACGGTTTTATTAGTCAAATTCATATCGGGCCTATCCTGCTGAGCTCACGTGTAGATACACTAGAAGGTCGTTTGGAATTTTATCATCTCCAGGATAGGACTCGGCGGGCAAAAGCCACGGTCATTGCACAAACAAAAAAGGACGCGTCCGATAAACGCGCCCTAGGTCTTCAGGAGTGAACGAAAATCTATCTCTGAGAAACGCTGCTCGCGCCCGACGTGTTCTTTTGTACCTTGGGCGAGCCCAGATAGGTGATGCGGCTTGCGCCCGAGGCGTCGGCGATCAACTCGTTAGCAACGTTTACATTAACCTTGCTCGCACCGCTCGCTTCGATGTTCGCCGTGGCAGCTGAGAGGCCGCTGAGATCCAACTGGCTCGCGCCGCTGACGTCGACGATCAGGTTTCCGGTCTCGCCCGAAGCGTTGATCTTCGAAGCTCCGCTAGTATCTACAGCCAACTCGCTGTTGTGCAGA
>JAQSDP010000047.1 GCA_029945985.1 bacterium
CCGGTATTCAATTTTCTATCTACTACTTTTCCTGCCCTTCCGCTCTTTCGATAATCGCTGCACCGCAGGCATCCTCAGATTGACCTTTTCGATGTCAAGCTTATCTTTCTCGGCATCGGCGATCCGCAAGAACTGCTGATAGGTGGCCAGCGCATCAAAATATTCGCCGAGTTGGTCATAAACTATCCCTAGGAAATAGAACGCCGCTGCGGATTCGGGCTGCTTTTCGGTGAGCCAGCGAAATTCCGCTTTAGCTTCCGCATAGCGTTTCAACTGAAAAAGAGCTGTACCGAGGTTTGCCCGTATCGTCGCATTTTCGGGCGCGATGGTCAACAATTTTCGAAAAAGCACCGCCGCCTGCTCGAACTGTTTCGCCTGAACCAACGCCGCACCAAATCCGATGGCGTGCGAAAGCTCATTAGGTTCAAGAGTCGAGGCCCGGCGACAGTATTCGATGGCCTTCAACGGATTTGATACACGAAGGCCGTGACATAGTTTTGTGAGAGCGTTTATGTCCTCTGGAGTTCGTTGGACTTTCGCCTCGAGCCCGGTAAGGTCTGCAACATCGCCATCCTTGATATCGGCGATCATCACTTTCACAGCGTCGCTTGGCGTGTCGATCGATTCGAGGAGGGTGAGAGCTTCCGCTTTTTTCCCTTTCATGGTCAGGGCGACTGCCCGGAGGCGTTTTGTTTCGTTTGTGACCGATCCGGCGTTTTCAGCCGCATCGACATAGCTTTCGCCGAGATTGGGGTCGCGTTCCATAAGAGCGACCTCAGCTAGGATCAAATTAGCCGCCGCGTTCTTCGGGTCCAAGTCAACTACGCGCCGGGCGGTGCTCTTTGCTTCCGCATTTTCCTTAAGCCGCAGTTCGATCGCAGCCTTTGCGGAAAGTACGGCGACGGTCGGGCGGACGTTCCCGGAGAAGGACGAAAGCTTCGCAAGTAGATCTCTCAGAACTTTCTCGTCCGCATTAGTCCGCAGTCGAAGATCGGCCATAGCAGCGATCGCTGCCTGGTTCATCACGTCGGACTCAAGCGATCTCGAGAGCAACTTTTCCGCTTCCGCGTATTTTCCGCGCAACACGAGAAGTGATCCAAGATTCGACATCGCGAGCGTCCAATCCTCGCGGAGTTCCAGAGCTCTTCGAAATGCTTTTTCGGCATCGTCGGGACGTTTAAGCGCAAGCAGCGCGTTCCCGCGTTGGACTTCCGCTTCGGGAAATTCCGGAAAAGCTTCGAGTGCTTTTTCGTAGAAACCCAGGGCTGCTGGCAGATCACCCTTCTCGTGAGCATCTTGGCCCTGATTGAACAGTTCGACCGCTTGCTGGGTCTTGTTATGAGACTGACCGTTGCTCGGCAAGGGTGCCAGGGCGAATGCCAGCACGGTCAAAAATAAGACTGTAAGGTTTCGGTTTACCGAAAGGTTACCTATCATCTGCGATTATCAAATTATAACATCTACGCGTTCTACACTGTTTGCCTTAGGCATTTTGGTCAGATAGAATCTCGTTTTGCCCGCGTCAAGGCAGATCGATCTGTTACCGGGGAATGACCAAGAATATCCAGGAAAACGTCTCACCGCCAGCCATCAACGGCCTGGCGGAAAAGCAGCAGGAACTTCGCAATATGATGCGCGGAATGGGACGCGTGTTGGTAGCCTATTCCGGCGGCGTGGACAGCAGCTATCTGGCCGCGGTGGCCACGGAGGAACTCGGGAGGGACGCGTGCTGTGTGACTGGGATCTCAGCGAGTGTCTCCGAATTCCAGAGAGCTCAAGCGTGCAAGATTGCGGAAAGCCGAGGCTTCAACTACAAAACCATCGATACTGACGAGCTTTCAGACGCGAACTACACCGCAAACGGCACGGACCGCTGTTTCTTTTGTAAAGATGAGCTCTACACTCGGCTGTCTACTGAGGCGGAACTGCTTGGAGCAGTCGTCCTAGATGGAACTAATGCCGACGACCTGCTGGATCATCGGCCCGGAAGGATCGCGGCAGGAAACCACGGAGTTCGCAGCCCGCTCGCCGACCTCGGTTTCACGAAAATTGACATCCGCGAAGCCAGTAGAGAACTCGGACTGCCGACGTGGGACGTTCCCGCGAGTCCATGCCTTTCATCTCGGATCGCCACGGGCGTTCCGGTGACGATCGAAAGGCTAGGCAAGGTCGAGCGCGCTGAAGCGTGTCTTCGCGAACTTGGTTTCCGCGAGTTTCGCGTGCGGCTTCACGATGAACTCGCACGGATCGAGATCGGCGGCGACGAGATGGCCCGAGTGATGGATCCACTGATGATCGCTGCGGTCAATCAAAAGTTTTCATTGATAGGTTTTCGATACATAACGCTGGACCTTGAAGGGTTTCGCTCCGGTTCGACCGGAGCACGCCCACTGGGCGCCGGCAATTTGACACAGATATCCAAACTGGAGAGTTGATAGACGATGGCTAATCCAATGGCTGATGAGATGCGGCGCTTCAAGGGGAGCGATGAAAAGAATCCCTTTGAGGCAATGAGCGAACGCTTTGACCGGGCGGCGCAACTACTGGGGCTGGACGAAGACCTCTACCGGGTCATGCGCGTCCCCAGCCGCGAGATCAAAGTTTATATCCCTGTCCGAATGGACACCGGCCACATCGAGGTTTTTGAGGGCTTCCGAGTTCAGCACAACTTCGCACGCGGGCCGGCAAAGGGTGGCATTCGATACGCTCCGGACGTTTCACTGGACGAGGTTAAGGCTCTATCGGCCTGGATGACGTGGAAGTGTGCGGTCGTGAACGTTCCGTTCGGCGGCGGCAAGGGAGGCATCATTTGCAACCCGCAGCAGATGTCGCTGGGCGAGTTGGAACGAATGACGCGCCGGTATACTGCTGAGTTGATCGACTTCATCGGTCCGGATAAGGACGTTCCGGCTCCGGATATGAACACAAACGAGCAGACGATGGCATGGATCATGGATACTTATTCCATGCACGCTCGTCATACCGTCACGGCCGTGGTGACCGGAAAGCCGGTGGCTCTCGGCGGCTCTCTGGGGCGAAGGGAGGCGACCGGCCGCGGCGTTCTCATTACCGTAAACGAAGCGATAAAGCGGTTTGGGCTCACGCCGGATAAGACCTCGGTGATTGTTCAAGGGTCCGGTAACGTTGGCGGCATCGGTGCTCAATTGATGTATGATACCGGCTATAAGGTGATGGGGATCTCTGATGTGTCGGGTGGTATCTACAACCCGAACGGCCTTAATATCCCCCACGTTCTCGAATATTGGCAGCAGAATCGATCATTCGACGATTATCCGGACGTCGAGCACGTTTCGAACAAGGACCTTCTCGAGATCGAATGTGACGTGCTGGCGCCCTGTGCGACGGAGAATCAGATAACCTCTGAGAATGCCGACCGTATCAAATGTAAGATTCTCGCGGAAGGTGCTAACGGCCCGACCACACCGAAGGCGGATAAGATCTTGCATGAGAAGGGGATCTTCATTATTCCGGACATTCTGTGCAACGCGGGGGGCGTGACCGTCTCGTATTTTGAATGGGTGCAGGACCGCATGGGGTACTTTTGGACGGAGGCGCAGGTGAACGAACGTCTCGCGGACAAGATGATCGCGAGCTTCAATGAACTTGCTCACTTTGCGGAAAAACACAACGTCGATTCGCGGACGGCGGCCTATATGCTGGCCATCGACCGCGTCGCATACGACACCAGAATGCGCGGCATTTACGCATAATAATTTCCGTAATTAGTTAAAAATGCTTGCCTTTTGGGAAAGTTTGAGATAACTTCGTTTCAAGGAACTGCCATTTTGTGTCCGGCTTTTGAGACTGAAATGTGTCATTTCCTTGTAGTTTTGCATACATAGACATCAATTCGGGTATTTAGCCTAAATAATTAAGCCTGTAGGGTTTGGCAACTTTTAGGCGTTGTGGGATACTTTTACGAGTTAGTTCGTAAATTATTTTGATTAAAGCTTTTAGCTTCTAACTGGACTGAATCTTTTGATTTTCGGCGGAGGAATATGATGAAACTCGCGTACAGAGTGTTTGTTGTTTCGCTGTTCTGCTTGTCGCTCGCGATCGTTTCGATCGCGCAGACGCCTAGGGTTAGTGGTACCACTACCGTCAGCGTCGATAAGAGCAAGCGTTCAGCGAAAGATGACAGAAACACTGCACCTACTTTTGGAACAGGCGGACCGATGGGCGGACCCACTGGTCTTTTCACTGTTTATGATGGACAAACCCTCAGAAAGGGTGAGTTCACTTTTAGTGCTGCATATAGCAATTTTGACCGAGATCCGGGTGATGCTGACTTCACCGAGGTTCCGATCAGCTTTCAGGTGGGTGTCACCAACAACTTCGAGTTGTTCTTCAACACCGATGCTTACAGAGCTGTCAAGGTAAACTCGCCGGCCAATCTCTCGTCGTTCTACCTGCCGAATTCAAGGATTGGCGGAATTAGCGGAGGAGCGAACATCCTTGCGCCGTCGGGCCCAGGCAACGGGATCTTCGAAGGACGCGGTGTGTTCCGCCCTGCGGGCACGCAGCCTTTCGTTCAGTATCCGTATAGCGGAGGCCTTACCGGTAACTTCGGATTCCCGGCTAACCAGCCGCAAGGTCAGTACTTTGGCTTCGGTGTAAATGCCGTTCCGACCATTGGCGGCGTAGTTGCCGGCGGCGGTGGAGCTGACGCATTCCCGGGCCTGGGTTCGATCTACGGAAGCATTCTTCCGGGAATCGTTTTCCGTACGGCATGTACGGTGACCGCTCCCGGCACCGCTTGCATCACGAACCCCTCTTCGTTCACCCTTGCACCGAGCTATCTGCCGGATGCTCCGTTCATCAATCGCACCTATGGCGAATCAGCGTTCAGCACCTATACGGCTGGAGCGAAGTTCCGCTTAAACGATGTTAACGATTGGTGGGGTGTTGCTGTGGTTGCTGCATATCGCTGGTATCAGGACAGTGCCAACAGCTTCTCAGGTTTCAATCAGCTTCAGCGTGGCGCGAGCCCCGGTGGTAAATGGAATCGAGGAGACATCCTCGTGACCGGTGCCTTCGACGGCCGTGTTGCTACCTGGATGAACTTCTCGGTTAACGCAGGTTACCACTGGAATGCGAGCGTCAAGGGCGATCTCTTCGGTGATGATGTCACCATCCTCGACCGTCCGGATGAACTGCTTCTCTCGGCGGCTGCTGATTTCCCCGTTAACCGGTACTTCCAGCCGATTCTTGAGTTCCGCCACCTTCGTTATGTCGGCGGACGCACTCCGAACGCATTTGAGAACGATCCGTACGAAGCACTTGCAGGTGTTCGTGTATTCCCGGCTCGTTGGTTCGGTTTCAGTGCCGGCTACCGCTATCACTTCAATCAGCAGGATGCTGATTCGTTCAGTGAAGATACGATTTCGCAGACGTCATGGGTACCGTGCCCGACCTTCGGTGCGACGGCTCCGGGAAGTTGTACAGCAGCGTATGTTCCGGTTACCAGGTCGTATAGCGGAGCTCCTGTGGGATTCCGTACATCGAGCGATCCGCACGGATTCTTCTTCCAGGCGTTCGTCGGTCGTCGCAACAAGCGTCAGGCTGAAGTTATCAACCAGGCGGCTAATGTGACTGCTCTTTCGGTGAGCGACAATGCGATCACGCTTGGCTGCGAACCGGGCTTCCGTCCGGCTGAAGGCCAGACCTGTGCTGAGAGCACGACCGTGAGTGTAACAACCACGGCTGTCGATCCTGAGAACGACATCCTCACCTACAACTACACCGTTTCCGGTGGACGTATCGTAGGCTCGGGTGCCAATGTTTCGTGGGATCTCAGCGGAGTAGCACCGGGAACCTACACGATCACCGCTGGCGTCGATGACGGTTGCGGACTCTGCGGACAGACCCAGACCCAAACCGTTACTGTTGCTGCTTGTAATTGCGTAGTTGTTTGCGAGTGCCCGACCATCTCGGTCAGCGGCCCTGCAGGCGTTACCGATCCGGGTCAGCCGATGACGTTCACCGCGAACGTTTCCGGTGGAACTCAGCAGAGTGTTACCTACAACTGGAGTGTTTCGGCTGGTACGATCAGTTCGGGTCAGGGTACACCGAGCATCACGGTTGATACGACCGGACTCTCGAATACGTCGATAACTGCCACGCTTAATATCGGTGGCACGGATACGACTTGCGGTTGTACGACACAGGCGACGGAAGTCGGCGCGGTTGGTAATCTGCCTCAGCCGATTCTGGTGGATGAGTTCGGTGCACTGCCGAACGACGATATCCGCGGACGTCTCGATCTGTTCTTCGCTGAACTGTCGAACAATCCGAACAACCAGGGCTACATCATCAACTACGGCACGCCGGCTCAGATCGCTACGCGTGAACGTCTGATCAGGAACCACATCACGTTCCGCGGATTCGACGCAAGCCGTATCACTCTGGTGAATGGTGGAGACACGGGCGCAGGAGCAACTACCAAGCTCTATCGCGTACCGCCTGGTGCTGATAACCCGACACCGTAACCGCTTCGCATCTTGCATGCGAACATACGAAAAGGCCTGCTCGATTCTGAGCAGGCCTTTTCCATTGGCGTTCACTATCGAATCTTAATGTATTGCATTAAGTTCCATATGTTGTAGAATTGCGATAGTAGACCTTGTTCACCTAGTTTCCGATTGAGTGCAAACCCGCCGTTGGCTTGGTCATCAGAATGAATGACTGAGTTTCAGTTGGATGGCTTCGATCCTTCAAGCATAGAAAATGAAAAAAATGAACGATCACACTTTCAGACGCTTTGTCTCCATCGCATTTATCATGTCGCTGGCGTTGAACGCGACCGTCTTCGGGGTGTCCATGCAAGACGATCTCGACAACGTGTTCACCGATGCTGAAACGAAGGGCATCTGGTCTGTGCTTGGACCTGAAGGCGGCGATGCGCGTGCAATTGCGGTCGACCCCAAGAATCCGAACAAGCTTTTCCTGACGACGATGGACGGGCAGATCCATGTCACCACGGATGCGGGAAAGAGTTGGAGACTTCTCGCCAGCTTCGGCAAGTCGCTGCTGACACTCGACCAACTCTTTGTCGATAGCCGGGATTCGAATGTGATCTATGTCTCGGGCCACCGCGGCAAGCTCGCCGGCGGCTTCTACAAATCTACCGATGGCGGCGTCACCTGGAAGGAATCGAAAGACCTTCGCGAACAGGCGATCCATGCGATGACCCAGGCAAAGGCAGATCCGAATCTGATCTACGTTGGAACGAAAGACGGGGTTTGGATGTCGAACGACTCTGGAGATAATTTTAAACGCGTCGAATCGGGCACGATGCCGCTGGACATCAATTCGGTAGCAGTCGACCCGAAGAATAACAACACCCTCTACGCGGGTACGACGTGGCGTCCGTACAAATCGACCGACAATGGCAAAAACTGGCGGCTGATCAAAACTGGCATGATCGACGATTCGGATATCTTTGCGATCACGATCAACCCGGAGAATACAAGCCACGTTATCGCGTCTGCTTGCAGTGGAATTTACGAATCGCTCAACGGCGGCGACAACTGGAAGAAGATACAGGGGATTCCGTCAACCTCGCGGCGAACACGAGACATCGTTCAGCATCCGTCGCGGCCGGGAACCATATACGCCGGGACCACCGAAGGCTTTTGGATGAGCGTCAATGGCGGAAAGTCCTGGTCAATGACAACCTCTCGAAATTTGGAGGTCAACAAGATAGCGGTCCATGCCGATCAGCCGGATCGCATCTTCATCGCCACGAACAACTTCGGAGTTCTTGTTTCCAATGACGGCGGGCGAAATTTCGCTCCCACCAATAACAGCTTCACCAGCCGTTTTACCTATTCGGTAACGCCGGATGCTGAGCTGCCCGACCGTCTGTATGCGATCACCAAGAATACGGCCATGAGCGGCGGATTCTTTTTTCACAGTGAGGACGGGGGCAAGAATTGGACACAGGCGAAGGGACTCGATATAGAGAAGGACACCCTCTTCACAATGCTGCAAGACAAGCTCAACCCGACAGTAATGTATCTT
>JAQSDP010000048.1 GCA_029945985.1 bacterium
TGAGGCTAGCGAGAAATATTTCAATCCCACCCGCGATGCCCACGCACTGGTCGATCTCCATCTTGCGAACAAAGACCAACTGCTATCCTGCGGTATCCCGCTGAACGATATCTACACCGCTCCGTACTGCACAATGGAACGGCCAGATCTTTTTTTCTCTTACAGACTGGAGAAAAGAAAGTACGGCAAGACGGGCAGGCTTCTTTCGGTGATCGGGCGGAGCTAAAATTCGGTCTCGTTGAACCCAACGCCTCTCTTCGCCGTAGCATCAAAATTAAGGACTTGTTGATGCTCAAAAGATCTCTATTCCTCTCGATAATTTTAGCGGCGTTCTTTTCAATTCCGGCGCGCGGAGCTGAGGCCGCGCAGTGGATAAGAATTGAAACGGCGAATTTCGAGTTTGTGGGTGATGCTCCCGAAGCATCCATCAGGACGGCGGCCGAAAGACTCGAACGATTCCGTGAGGCCCTTGCGAGAATACTGCACCTTGAGCCGCGGACCGCAAAGACTCGTGTGATCATATTCAAGGATTCTGAATCCTTCCGTCCTTTCAAAACGTCGGAGCCTGATGCTTCGGTCGATGAGAAGGTTCGCGGGATATTCATCCTGGGTGACGACTTCAACTGCATTGCTCTCTCCGCCGACGATCTTGCTCTCGGCACTATCTTTCACGAGTATGTTCACGACGTTGTTGGAGCGAATTTCGGTTCGGCCAGGGTTCCGCCGTGGTTGAATGAAGGGCTTGCGTCGTATTTTCAGACCTTTCGAATGGTGGACGAAAAGACCGCCACGTTCGGATCGCTCAGGCCGGAGTACGTGGCTTTGCTCCGATCGAATCCGATAATTCCTTGGGAAGAGTTCTTTGCTCTCGACAACTTCACCCTTCACCGCGACTCGGTAAAGATCCGGCCGGTGTTCTACGCGCAGGCCTGGGCACTGGCATCCTACCTGATGAATCGGGATCACGTTGTCCGGGACCGGCGAGCAGGTGGGATAAGCCCGGTATCGTTGATCGCGGAGTTGAATAAGTTCGACCGCGCTACGCTTGGTGAGGCATTTGATTTCACTCAGCCAGCCGTTCATCGGATAGAGTTTGGCGGGTCGGAGCCGGAATATAGGCGCGAGGCCGTTACAGTTTCGGAGACCTCGGCCGATGCGATCCAGGGCGACCTGCTCTATCGACAGAGAAACCCGGCAGCAGAAAGGTTTCTGATCCGAGCGATCTCGCTCGACCCGAAACATTCGGCCGCACACGCCACATTGGGCATGCTCCGCATTCGCGAACGAAGGTTTGCCGAAGCGAAGGGTTTCCTCGACGATGCGATCGCTCACGATTCTCGAAACCATCTTGCCTACTTCTATTCCGCCTTGCTGCTGCTTCGCGAAAACCTTGATGAGTCTGCGATGCTGCAGCCTCTTAAAAGCGAAACGGCGGCGAAACTCCGGGAGGCATTGTCCCGATCGATCTCGCTCAACAGCAGCTTCGGCGAGAGTCATTACATGCTCGCGGTGGTCGAATTCTCGAGCGGCGACATCGACGTTGCTGAATCCGCTATACGTCGAGCCAGTAAGCTTAAGCCCGGAAGCCAGAACTATGCCTTGCTCCTTGCGAGGATTCTGCTTCGGCAGGAACGTATCGACGAAGCCAGGGCGGTCGTTGAACCTCTGGCGTCCGGTTCCGGTGAGGCTCGTGCCATCTTGAAGGACGCCGACGAACTTGCTCGTGCGAAGCGTTCCGCAACCGGACTTCCGCCGCTTCAAGTTGCTGGACATCGAAAGCCGATCATACTGCAATACCGCGACCTTACAGCCAAGCGGGTCGCTGACATTGATCGGGAACGGGAAAACCAAAACTACAATGTCATGATCCAGCGACCTGCAGCCGACGAATTGCAGGTTGTCGGGTACGTCGACCGCATCGAGTGTGTTGACGAGCGTATCGAATTTAGGATTCGCACCGATTCTGCCCGCCTAGTTCTGTCGACCCGACAATTCGACGACATTCGCTTTCGTATCGCGGTGCCCGGAACCCGCTCGTTTGCCCTTAGATGTGGAACGCAGCTTCCGAATGATCGGGCAGCGATCGTGTACAAACCAACGGCTTCCTCTTCTGCATCGGCTGGTGAGATCAGGGCCATAACGTTCGTTCCCGAGGACTTCGAGTATCTAACGATCGAGGAGCTTCACAACGCTCCGTTCTTTGTGGTCGAGGGTCGGCCGGCGGGTGATATCTCACAGAACGAGGAAGTGGCGGCGAAGGAGCGGCAGGCGATGGCGGCCGAGATGCGGGAGACGGAATTGAGCGACCTCAAGGAACGGCTTCGGCAAACTCAGATCGGTGAGAATCGTGTTATGGGCGTCCCGGTGAATGTTGAATGTTCTGCCGGACGCATCAAGGTTTCATTCAAGATCGATGGCTCCAACCGTGTATTTTCGAGCACGATCGCATCGATGTTCGAGCTACGATCGTTCAATTCCAACGCTCCATTACCCGAGGTCGGATGCCTCGCACCGCTTCCAGACCTTCCTGCGGTGATCTCCTATCGAAGAGTGGATAACGAGCTTATCTCAGTCGAATTCGTGCCTGAGTTTTTCCGGCTGCGTTAACGGACCGGGGCCGTCATGGTTATCTCCGTTGAGCGAGGCGCGTAGCAAACCTCGTCCGTGCAGGCTTGATACCGCACGACCGCTCTGACGCTAACCGTGTTGCCGCGAAATCCGGCGGGAACCGTGACGGTGAACGGGACGCGAACCGTTCCTTCGTATACATTGATCACGGTATCTGAGAACTGAAACTTTCGATTAACCCCACGCGGGTAGGATGGAGCGCTGACTCGGGCTCCCGAAGCCGAAAGGCGAACGGAGGTCGGGATCTGATACTTATTTCCCGGCCGGCTAGAGTTAACGTGAAGGCCGCCGGGAATCCTCAGAACTACCGAACCGCGAGCCGCCTTTCCCTTGGTAACGCCGCCGCCCGGGATCGATCCGCTAACGGAAATGGTTTGAGCATTGGCGGCGGCCGCCAGCAGCAAACTCCCCAACATTAGTCCAAAGAATTTTATTTTCATAAGTAGATCAAGTGTGATGATTTCCAGCCTTGCCAGGATGGCTATTTTACCCGAACGCTGTCGAGCGCTGCTTCAATTCTTTCCCCCATTTCGTCGCGATGCTCAGATAATACGGTTCCGCGAGCCTCCCAAACATCACCGCCTCTGGTGACGAGTTTGCGCGCGGTCTCGAACCCGCAGCCGTCGACGATCTCGCCAGTGATCAGCCAGGCAGCCTTCTCACCCCCGTCCAGATATGTTTCGAAGGAAGCGACCGATTCCGCCTGTGCTTCTATTCTTTCCTTCATTTCCGCGATGCTGGTGCCGACATTACGTTCGATCTCTATCGTCGCCCGCCGTACGTCCTTATCTCCCACTTTACCGAACTCCTTTGAATACGACCGAAAGGCCAGGCCCGAATCGTCGTTCAAGACGTGCAGGAATCCCTCCGGTTTTCGGATAAGAAAAAGGTCGTTTTCAACAGTTTCGGCGTCAAAGGCGGCCGCCGCATTCTTCTTGATGCGCGTGGATGCCCATACCATGAGGGCGACCAAAATTAGTCCCGGAATTAGAAGTTCCATCTATACAGTTTGGATCTGGACGAGATTCGGCTCCTGCTTAGCAGCGAGCTGGCCGCACGCGGCGTAAATGTCCCGGCCGCGGGGCGTTCGGATATAGGCAGAAACCCCGCGTGATTCGAGTATTTCCTTAAATCGCAATACTTGTTCGCGAGTCGAAGGACGGTAATCCAGCTGCTCTGCCGGGTTGTGCGGGATCAGATTGATCTTCACTTTTCTTAAACCGTGCTTCTTCAGCAGGTCTGCGAGGGCTTCCGCTTGTTCGTCGGAATCGTTGACGCCGCCGAGCAATACATACTCGAAGGTAAATCTTTCACCTCGCTTTAGAGTCTTCTCAAACGCCTTTGCAGCCGAAAGCAGTTCGTCTATCGGCCAACGCTTGTTGACGGGCATCAATCTATCTCGAAGCTCGTCATCAGCCGACGAAAGCGAAATAGCGAGATTAGGCCTTCGCTCGAGTTGCGCAAATTCGTAGATCTTTGGAACGATCCCCGCTGTCGAGACGGTTACTCGGCCGGGTACGATGTGCAGGCCCTTCTCGTCCGACATTATTTCGAGCGCCTTGATCAGGTTATCGAAATTGAGAAACGGTTCGCCTTCGCCCATTGCGACGAGATTGGTTCCGTGCGGAGTTTCGTTGCCGACCCCGTAGACGTCGTTGAGCACGATGATGATCTGTTCGATGATCTCGCCGGCGGTCAGGTTTTGCAGTATTCCGAGCTTTCCGGTCAGGCAGAAGTCGCAATTGAGAGCGCACCCCGATTGCGATGAAAAACAGATCGTGTCGCGGTTCTCGGTAGGTATGAAAACCGCCTCGACCGGATTACCCTGGGCGGTTCGCATCAGGAACCGGCGGGTTCCGTCTACGGATGTGAATTTCGATTCGACAGTTAGCGAGGTCGCGGTGGCGGAGTCATTGAGTTTCTCGCGGAGCGGTTTTGGCAGGTCCGTCATCTCGTCAAACGTCGTGAGCCGACGCTCGTGCAGACCGCGGAACCCCTGATCAGCCCGAAAGCGCGGCTCGCCCATCTCGCCGAAGAATTCGATCAGTTCGGCTCTACAAAGGCCGGTTAAATGGCGCAATTCGCTCACAGGTACGATTTTCCCATATTGCGGCGGAAACTTCAGCGAGCAGCGAGATCCAACCCACAGGTGTCCCATGTCCCTGTCCCGCAGCGCGCGCGCCCGACCGAAGTGTTTCGTTTCATTTGGCGCGCCGTTTGAAACACTTTTTGAAACGCCAAATGAAACACTTTTATAGTAACGCTACGTCGTTGCGGATTCGGTTGTTTGCTAGGACAGCGTTTCATTTGCCTTGTTGCGGGGGGCGTTTGAAACGCCGATTGAAACGTTTTTTGAAACATAGGTGAAACAAACCCAAGTTAAGGTCAAGTCTTCGATTTTGGTCTTTTTCGCAGAACATAACTCGTGCGAAGGAGAGGCAAGCTGAAGCTTGAACTCTGAACCTGTCGAGTTTAGTTTCGTCCGCTTCCGAATGGAATATCAAATTTCACGAAAAAGCATGGTTTGAACGATATGAATGATATTTCATGGTTTGAAAGGTCGAAATTGTTGCCTCTTTGTTAAACTCGCATCGGATGCAGCTGAGCGCCTGGAGAGTTTTAATAATTGCGGTCGTGATCGCCGCGGGTGGGTGCGAAAGTATTCACGATCAGTTCCGCGACAAGTCAAACTCCAACACAACCTATTCGAACTCGCAAACCCGGCCTCCGGCACCGGAGAGCGTTCATCTTGCCTTCGGAAATCCATCCAACGCGACATCGGACCCTGCGAATGAGGACAACTTCCTCGTTATAGGCGAGGGATCGGTGTTCTCGTACAACAATTCGCGGGCCGGGCTGAACTGGGTTTCGTGGAGGACAACACGCGATGATGTTGGCGACTCGATACCGAGGCCGGATTTTCGGCCTGATCCCCGCCTGCCGCGGTGGTACAAACGCATCGGGTATTACGACTATTCGGGGAGCGGATACGACCGCGGCCACATGGTTCCGAGCGCGGACCGGTTTTCGAATCCGCGACTGAATGAAGAGACGTTCTTGATGTCCAACATCGTTCCACAGACGGGCGCGCTCAATCAGTATCCGTGGAACAAGTTTGAGATGTACGTCCGCTCACAGGCGCGACGTCGACTGGACGTATATCAGATCGCGGGCTGTTACGGCGAAGCGGGGCGGCTGAAGAACAAAATAACGGTTCCGACGAATTGCTGGAAGATCGCGATGATCTTGCCTCGCGGGCGAAAGCCTGATCAAGTGGACGCACGGACGAGGATCCTAGCCGTCGACATGCCGAACATTGAAGGTATGGAGAAGGTTCAGTGGGAGAAGTACAAGACTACAGTACGGACGATCGAACAGCGTACCGGACTCAACTTCTTTGCGGATAGGGCAGGTCAGCTTCAGGACGAGGTCGAGACGAGGACAGACATGGTTACTCCTTGATCGTTCCTGTTCATATTGTTCTGTGGAAATAACCATAACCAGAGAACGAGAAGAAAAAGAAGAACAGGGTGAATAAGCTTAAGCACGAAAAGGATTGTCTTGAATGAAACCTGTCGCTAATGACCATCGTAGATAGCGACATGAAACTGCTAACGATTTTGCTTGTTCTGCTCGTGTCCTCCGTCTCGATATTTGCTCAAACGCCCGCGATAGCGCTGTCCGCCGTACCAGCGGTAAAGGAAGCTAATCCGGCGGACGTTAGCTCGATCGAAGCGATCATGAAGGCCGTTTATGACGTCATTTCAGGCGATGCGGGTCAGAAGCGCGACTGGGACCGTTTTCGTACGCTGTTCCACAAAGATGCGAAACTGATACCGACCGGCAAGAACCCGCAGACCGGCATTACCGGTGCGCGGTTCCTGACGCCGGAGGACTATATCCAGCGCGCCGGGCCGAGCCTCGAAAAAGACGGGTTCCACGAACGCGAACTGTCGAGAAAGGTCGAGCAGCATGGAACGATTGCCCACGTATTCTCGACTTACGTCACTTTTCGAAATAAAAACGACAAAGATCCCTTCATGCGCGGAATAAACAGTTTTCAGCTCTTGAACGATGGGAAACGCTGGTGGGTAGTCAGTATTTATTGGCTCGCGGAAACGCCTGACAATCCGATCCCGGCGAAGTATCTCAATTAGCTGCCTTCTTCGCCACGTTAACAGGCGTGTGTCTCTTTTCGCTGACGGCAATCACGAACGAGCCGTCAGCGGAGTACGCCACCGCTTCGCCGAGTTCGCGTTTGCCGAGATCAACCCGAACCGGCCGAACCTTCCAAATGTCGTCGAAGCTCGTCGAGCCTTCCGGAAATGCCAGCTCATAGCCGGCAAAATAGTCACACAAGATCAGCCGCTTTCCGTCCGACGAGATGTCTCCGCCGGTGATGCTGCCGTTCGGGATCGAAGGAACCGCGATCTCACCGACCCTTTCTAGCACCTGCGTCTCTCCTTCGAACCGCGGCTTGAACTTATATATGTGGGACGGGGAGTTGTTCGATTTGGTCACGAGATAGACGTCGCCGCTCGTCGGATGCGCTAGAAGCGCTTCGGCATCGTGCCGCTCATTCGGATAGTTGATGTAAGAAACGGCTGCATCGGTCGTCATCAGCGGCTCCTTCGCTGAAGATGTCACGTTTTCCGGGGCCACCGTCGGTTCTTCAACGCGAAAAACGGCGATCCGTTCGTGCTTGCGTTCGTTATCGCCGATCTCGCCGACCAGGACGTAGCATTTGTCACCATTTTTTACTGTCGCTATATCTTCCCAATCTCGATTGTTCGCGCCTGCCACTTTCCACGTGCCGAGATGCTTGCCCGCTGCGTTGATGGCGTATATCAGAGCCTGATCACCGGAATCGTTCTGAACCCAAAATACATCCGCCTGACATTTCGACGCGGCAATACCGCTGGCTTCCCGAAGATCGGCTGATTCCAGCTTTCCGGTGACGACGGGCAGTTCATAAGGGCCACTCGTTCTTTCTCGGTCTGCAGCCGCCTGACCCGACGGAAGTACGCCGCAGCCCGTCGAAATGATCGACGAGGCGAGCAAGAAAATGACAAACGCCGCAAATTTGTTTATATTCGTGTTCGGCATAACTTCTACCGTTCCCAAAAGATAACGTAACAGGTTACCAAGTTGTTCAAAACATCAGTGGCTCAAAGTTCGTACTGCTAGTTAATGATCGTCGGAACTGAATGGTTGATCGAAGCAACGGGATGCGACGCCGAAAGGCTGCGTAGTGAGACCGCGCTTCGTTCCGTGTTTGATTCCATTATTGCCGACCTGGGCCTGAAGGCTATCGATTCGATCTGGCACACGTTTCCGGGCGAAGGCGGAGTCACAGGTTTGGTCGCGCTGACCGAATCGCACCTCGCCTGCCACACATATCCTGAGCACGGCAC
>JAQSDP010000049.1 GCA_029945985.1 bacterium
GACTCACTTCCTGATGCAGTTGAAGATACGTGATCGTCTTGATCTCGCCGGGTTCTCCTTCCCAAATGATCGCCGCCTTGTTCTTTCGCGATGTCGTGAGGTGCCGGTCGAGGCAGTTGTAAGAGATGTTGATCTTCCCGCCTACAAACCACTTGGCGAACGGCTCGTTCCATTCGAGCACCGTGTCCCACTTCTTGAACCAATGCAGACTTTCGGCCTGCTTTGCCCAGAAGGCGGCCGGATCCTTCGCGGCTTCGTCATAGATCTGCTCGTATTCTTCGAAGCTCTTAATGTGCGCATTCGCGGCAAACTCAGCCGGCGGCGGAAATACGCGGTCTTCGCTCAAGGTGGACTCGATCGCAATTTGTTCGGACATACTTCTAAATATAAAGCGAAAGCCCCGCGAATAAGAAGCCGTATGGGGCGCTCTCCCAAGGTACGTCTTGGAACGGATCGTTGGGAGACGTGTGGCGAGGTAGTGGACCTTCTTGATCCTGTTGTTGCCGGCGTCCGTCCCTATCTGTCAGCTTTATCGCTGCTGCTTGGCGTGCAGGAAAGACTTTTCCCGTTTCCCGATCAAAAAAAGCGGTGCAGCGCGTACGATTCGGTCTGCCACGCTTCTTATCACTTCTGATGGATTGAAGGGACCAAGCACTTAGGATGCGCGGAACGGTCCGTCAGGTCTCGCGAGCTTAGGCCGTTTCGATCTCTCTACCAAGTCAAGCAAATCTGTGCACTCAACCCTATCCGTCATCGTGAAATTCGGGCGGTGGACTGCCGGACGATGAGCGTAGGTTCGACACTTAATTCCCTCGGCACGTTTCCGTCGGATCCATTTGCCACGCGCTTCAAGAGAGCCTTGGCCGCGATGCTGCCCATTTCGAACAACGGCTGGCGGATCGTAGTAAGTGCCGGATTGTGGAATGCGGCAGCGTAGATGTCGTCAAAACCGAGCACCGAAACATCTTCGGGTATCCGAAGGCCCATCTCTTCAAGTGCCCGGATCGCCCCGATCGCGGAAACGTCATTGAACGCAAAGACCGCCGTGAACTGCTCTCCACTCGCAAGCAAAGTCTTCACTGCTGAATATCCGACCTCGGGGGAGGGAGAATCACCTTGCAGCTGGACAGTTAGCTTGGGATCTACAGGGATGCCCCGTTTTTCCGCGGCTGCTTTGATCGTGTCGAATCGGATGTTCGTGTCTGAGCTGAATTCCTGACCCTTTATCACGGCTATCCGCCGATGCCCGAGGTTGTAGAGATGGCCGATGCCCAGTTCGGCCGCATGCTTATGATTGAGCACAACATTTGTCACGCCATCGATCGCCTCGTGACCCGAGACGTTCACCACCGGCAACGTTGGCACAAAATGGATGGGCGTGTCGACGGCAATGATCCCGTCTACCTGACGATCTATCAAAACGCGGGGAAGTTTTTCCAGCAGATCGTGTTTATGTAGATGGCTAGCAGTGAGGTAGAAGTATTCGGCGGTTGAGAGCTCAGATTCCACGCCGTTCAGGACCATTGCCGAATACCCGTCGCTGAGTTCCGGCACGATCACTCCGATCGTATTTGTTCTTTGAACGCGAAGGCTGCGAGCAAGGTAATTCGGCCGATAATTGAACTCGCGAGCGGCAAGGCGGATCCGGTCCTTGGTCTCCTGAGGGATAGAGATGGCGCCAGGTGCGTCGTTAAGGACCCATGAGACGGTGGTCGGCGAGAGGTCCAAGTGGGCGGCAAGCTGCTTTAGGCTCTTAGGCCCGCGGGCTTCATCCGAACCGTTTTGCTTATCCGAATTAGATTTTCGCCGCGGCATAAAGGCGTAAGTCTGTCACAGAATCATGAAGTTGAAAATTCCAGCTAATTGGTTTTACCAACGCTGGGCCACATTTGCCGCAAAACTGCCTTGACACGTGTCAGGATTGCAGTTAAATTAGCGCAACTAAAACGATTTAGTAAACCGTTTTTGCAAGATTTCAGATATCTTTCATCCGGCTGTCCAGCAGTGCGGAATTTGTGACGATCGATTTCTCGCGCATCTCGCACTATAACGAATACGTGAATTTTTTGGAGGCTCAATGACAAGCGTTCACCCTACATTTGCCAGAACCACCTGCGCACTACTGTTCCTGTTGCTTTTTTCAATAGCCGTCAGCGCCCAGTTCCGCGCCGGCGTCCAGGGCACGGTCACCGACTCCGCCGGAGCGGTCGTGCCAGGGGTCCGAGTGGTCCTCACCAGTAAAGAGACCAATCGAACTCTTGAAACTACAGCGAGCGATGATGGCTTTTACCGATTTTCGAACCTGGCTCCTGGCATGTACAGCATCAGTGTCGAAAGCCAGACATTCAAGAAAGCGGTCGTCGACAACGTAAAGATCGACGCCGAAACCCTTGAAGGGGTGAACATTGCGCTCGAGGCCGGCGGCATCGCTGAGACCGTAACCATTCAGGCGGAAACTGTCGACGCGCAACTTGAGACCGAAGATGCGAACCTTCGTAAGAACATCAGCACGGATGAGGTACTGCGGCTGCCGCAGCCGGGCCGTGACCCGTATGAATTGGCGCGGCTTGCGCCCGGCGTGTTCGGTGCGGGGGCTCGGAGCTCTAATGGAAATTCAGCATTTCTTCCAAATACGGCGGGCCCCGGCGGCTCGAATCTTGGCATCTTCGCTACCGAAAATGTGCAGCCTATTTCCGCGAACGGCCAGCGAGTTTCATCGAACAACTACCAGATCGACGGGACGAGCGTGAACAGCCAGACTTGGGGTGGTGGGGCGGTCGTAACGCCGAGCCAGGAAAGCGTAAAGGAAGTTCAAGTGACCTCCAGCACCTATTCCGCGGAGGACGGCCGCAATAGCGGAGCGCAGATTAAGGTCGTAACGAGGAACGGTACGAACGAGTGGCACGGGAGTGCCTTCTATCGCCTGAACGATCCGTCTCTCAATGCTTTCAATACGATGCCGCGGTTCATCGGCAACATTCAGACGGCGGGTCCGGAGCGTGTTGAGCGCAAGTTCAATTCGTACGGCGGTAGTTTCGGCGGCCGGATCATTCGCGACAAACTTTTCTTCTTCGTCGCTTACGAGGGACTCAAGGAGAATAGCTCTTCGAGCTATCGCTCGCTGATCGAAACCAGTTCGTTCCGGTCGGCTGTTATCGCCGCACGTTCTGGCACGCTAACGGCGGCGATCCTCGGTTCCGCCGGTGTCGAACCGCGGGTCAACCAGATCCAGAACGCCACTTGTGCGGGGATCTTCGTACCGTGCAGTGTGGTTGGCGACGGAATGGACATCGGTTCTATCACGGGTACGTATGGCACATACGTACGGACTCTCACGGACACCAACAATCCGTTAGCTCAGCCTTCCGGCGGCGGATTGGACGGAATTGCCGACGTTCAGTGGGCGTTGCTCGACCGAGTGAACGAGTTCACGGGCAACCAATATACAACCCGAATCGATTTTCAGCCGACCGATAAGGACCGATTTACTTTCAGCTTATACATCGTGCCGAACAAGGCTTTCGGTTCGGATAGTTCGGCGCAAAGCCGTCCGCAAGCGGATATCAATTCGGAGCGTCTCACCTATGCCCTCGGGTTCATATATAACCGACAGCTTTCGACCACGATGACGAATGAAGCCCGGTTTAACGTAACACGTTGGGGCTTTGATGAGATCGCCAGCAATCCCGGTACGGACTTCGGCCTGCCGCGTGTCGAGATCGAGGGTTTTTACGGGGATCGACTTAGATACGGCTTCGCCCGCAGCCCTAACACGCCCGGCGTCATCAATGAAAAGCAGTTCGACTTTCGCGACACCTTGACTAAGGTCTGGGGCAACCAAGTGCTGAAGTTTGGTGGCGAGTACCGTCGAGACCTCAACAGTAACGGCGAGATCGGTGCTGCAAGGCCGCTTTATTCGTTCCATCGCCCATGGAACTTCGCGAACGGCACTCCGATCTTTGAACAAATAACTGCCGACCTTTCGGGGCAGCCGTCTGCCAACAACACCAAGTTCACAACGAGCGAGCTTGCCTTCTTCGTGCAGGACGACTGGAAGTTTCGTCCAGATCTCACTCTCAATCTTGGGCTGCGCTGGGCCTATATGTCACCGATAGTGGCATCTGATGGCGTACTTGGAAACCTCGATCCGGGACCTGACGGCGGCCTCGCCGGTGCGACGATAAACACGAACGAGAAGCTTTACGATTCAGACTACAGTAATTGGGGTCCGCAGCTTGGATTCGCCTGGAACCCGAGTTGGTTTGAACGTAAACTTGTCGTGCGCGGCGGTGCAGGGCTCGGCTTCGACCGCATTCCGAATGCGCTCCTCGCTAATGCTCGGCGCAACCCTCCCAACGGGCTGAACTTCGGAATTTGCTGCGGCACAGCCGCAACCGAATTTGGTTCGCCGTTCGCCGGCGGGCAGATCACATTCGTTGGCAGCACCGACGGTACTATTACAGGATATCCCCGTAACCCGGTTCTCGGCGGCGGAACTAATCCGTCGACAGGACTTCCGTTGAATGGTTCTATCGAGATATACGGAGCACCGCGCGACCTCGACACGCCGACGGTGGGCCGCTATTCGATCGAGGGTCAGTACGAATTGCCTGCGAAACTTATAGCTTCGCTCGCGTATCAGGGAAGCCAGGGTCGCCATTTTGTTCGTATTCTACCGCTCCACATCATGAGCTCGACGAACCCTAGCATCTTCGCCGGCTATTTCGCTAGCTCGGATGTGAACACGAGCTACAACGCGATGATCGCTCGCTTGCACGGCCGCCTACTTCGGCAGTTTTCGTTCGATACGAATTACCGATGGTCAAAGAGCATCGACACGGCATCATTCGAAGCTCCGACGGCCCTTACTAACCAGAGCTTCCCCGTCGATCAGCGTGAAGAGCGAGGCCGTTCGGACTTCGATGTCCGGCATTCGTGGGTAGGTTCGGGTACTTGGGAACTCCCCTTCTTCCGCGGCCAAAGTCTGACAGACAAACTGCTGGGAGGCTGGGAGATCAGCGGCATCGCAACTTACCACACGGGCTTTCCTTGGACACCTCGACTGTTCGGGTGCCTACAGGGAGCAACGTCTAACAGTGCGTTCTTCTGCGATCCGCGGCCTATTGGACTTGCGGCGGGCTCACCCGGGATCACCCCCGGTGAGAACACGAACGAGAACTTCCTTCGCCCCGGAGGCCTATTTGGCGTTGCCGGAACACAGATATTCTCGACCAACTTCAACTCTTCAAACCCGTTCGCGAATCGACCCGTCGTGGGGCGCAACGCTTTCTTCGGACCCAAGTACTTCAACCTAGATATGTCATTTGCTAAGCGTTTCGGGCTCGGCAACTGGGGTTTTCTTGGTGAGAACGCGAGCATCGATATGAAGTTCAACTTCTTCAATATCCTTAACACGCGAAACCTCGCCAACATCAACTCCCTGTCCGATCAGACACGTGTGCAATCGGATAGGTTCGGGTTGCCGACGAGTGCATACGCCGGTCGGGTGGGCGAGTTTCAGGTTCGGTTCAGCTTCTAGCTGTCGACCCGGTGGATCAAGGCTGCCGGACTAAACTCTGGCAGCTTTTTTTTCTTGACGTGAACTTGTGTGGAATTTCTGCAGACCGCGAGTTCGAACGCTCTGGTCCGCGGCTTCGCGATGATACCGAACGTGATTCAACAGCGCACGGGGATATTCGGGGAAGGTTCGGGCGGGACTCCTATGGGGCTGGCCGCAGTTCGTAGGATCGTGTCGCAGTCCGTGGAATGCGTGTCACCAGGAGCAAGGGTCGTCGCGATCGTCCCGGATAAGACGCGGGACGACATAACAAACATCCTGCTGCCGATGGCGATCGACGAGCTTGCTGATCGGCGTTTGGCGTCGTTCGAAGTTTTGATCGCACAAGGGACGCACTCCGCAATGACGCCTGCGGAAAAAGATGCCAAGACCGGGAGCTCCACATGGGCCGACTGGGCACGCTCGACTCCGGTGCTCGACCACCAATGGGACGAAGCTCACGACCTTATCGAACTCGGTGAGATCGGGAGCGAGACTGTCGCGGCGATCACCGCGGGGGCGTACGCCCAGAGTGTGAAAGTTTCGGTAAACCGGCGTTTGTCTCCCGCAAATTGCGATTTCGCTTTGATCTTTGGCTCCGTCGTGCCGCATGAGGTGGCAGGATTTGCGGGCGGTGCTAAGTATCTATTCCCCGGCGTGTCCGGCCGCGAGTTAACGAACGTCACGCACTGGATCGGCGCTTTGTCGGGGATCGAGAATGTGATCGGACAGGTTGAAACACCGGTGCGAAGATTGATCGAAACGGCGGCAGACATGATCCCGTCCCGGGTTGTTTGCTTCTCGTCTGTTGTTTCGCGGGACGAGGACGGCGCAATGAGGACGCATGCACTGTTCGGAGGCGATCTGCGTGAGAGCTTTCGTGCCGCCGCTGAAATAAGCAAGGAAGTTCATATTCGCCGCGCAGGCAGAAAGTATAAGCGAGTCGTCGCGCTCCTTGACACTCATTACGATGAACTTTGGACCGGGGGCAAGGCAAGCTATAAGCTCGGCGGAATAATCGAGGACGGCGGCGAGCTAGTTATTCACGCTCCCCAGATCACTGAATTTTCGCGATCTCATGGGGCGGTGATCGAGCGGTTCGGATATGCTCCGATCGACATCATTCGCGAGCTTGTTTCGACGTCCCCGGAACTTGCCGAAAATCTTTGCGTCGCTGCGCACCTAGCGCACGTCGCATACGGGTCGAAACCAAACGGTGATCACCTCTTCCGCATCACGCTTTCGTCGGCGATCTCACGTGAAAGATGCGAAGCGGCGCACCTATCGTACGCCGATCCGTTGAAATTCGATCTTGGCATCTACCGCGGCGATGGCGATACGCTCGTCGTTCAGAGGGCTGGCCGGGACCTTTATATTGTCTGAGATCTAAAAAGTTATGAGGAAATTCATCACGGCGTTTTTCGCGTTCGCCATTATCGCGGCGTCAGGTGGCAACCCCGTATCAAGCCAGCGACGCACGGCTGCGGCCCCGGCCCAATCGGCGAAGGATCAAGCTGTCGAACGCCGCATCTCTGCGTTGATCGCGCAGATGACGCTTGCGGAGAAACTCGGACAGCTTCAGCAGCTCGACGGCGACGCTAGCGGTACGTATCGGCCGGAACATCTTGAGCTGGCCCGAAAGGGTTTGCTCGGCTCGACGCTGAACGTACGAGGGGCAAAGATGACGAATGAACTTCAGCGTGCGGCCCTCGAATCGCGGCTGAAGATTCCCATCCTCCTCGGCTTTGACGTGATCCACGGTTATCGGACTATCTTCCCGGTTCCGCTCGGCGAGGCAGCGAGCTGGGACCTGGCGATGATGGAGCGGACGGCGGCGATCGCGGCGGCTGAGTCTAGGGCTGCCGGAGTACATTGGACGTTTGCGCCGATGCTGGATATTGCACGCGATCCACGTTGGGGCCGCATTATCGAAGGTGCGGGCGAGGACGTTTATTTCGGGTCGAAGGCGGCGGCGGCTCGCGTTCGCGGTTTTCAGGGAACCGACTATAGTGCGAAGAACAAGATCCTCGCGACGGCCAAGCATTGGGTCGGCTACGGAGCCGCTGAGGGCGGCCGCGATTACAACACCACCAGCCTCTCTGAACGAGCCCTGCGCGAAGATTACTTCCCGCCGTTCAAGGCTGCGGTCGATGCCGGCGTCGGTTCCTTCATGACATCGTTCAACGACCTCGATGGCGTGCCAGCCACGGGTAATCCCTTCATACTCAAAAAGGTCCTTCGGGACGAATGGCAGTTCGATGGGCTGGTTGTTAGCGACTATACAGCGGTGATGGAGCTAATGTTTCACGGCCTCGCGCGCACCGAAGCTGACGCGGCGATGTACGCGCTGAACGCGGGTACCGACATGGAGATGGTCAGCCGTTATTACAATAAGTACGGCGAGGACCTGATCAAGCAGAAGAAGGTGACAATGGCGACGATCGACAA
>JAQSDP010000050.1 GCA_029945985.1 bacterium
GGAACCGGCGATGCGGACAAGAGTGTCCGCGCTCCATTGTATGATCCCAGTTTCTAAAGCACTCAGGATGATCAGCCGCGAAACGCCGAAGCTCGGTGTTGAACGCGTCGTGCTCGAAGATTCGATCGGACGTGTGTTGGCTGAGAATATCGTTGCTGACTCCGACCTGCCGCCGTTTGACCGGTCGCAGATGGACGGGTATGCGGTGAAGGCGGCGGACACGATGGGTGCTCCGATTACGTTGAAGCTAGTTGGCGAGTCGGCGGCGGGACGCGGTTGGCGGAATGTGCTGAAGTCGGGCGAGGCGATCCGGATCATGACGGGGGCGTCGGTTCCGACGGGTGCGGATGCGGTGCAGAAACTTGAGGTCGCACGTGAGGACGGCGATTCCGTGACGCTTCTCGAGTCAACAGATGTCGGCAAGTTTATTGTTCCGAAGGGAAAAGAAGTTAAAAAGGGCAAGACCGTTCTCAAGGCAGGCGAGCTGATTACGCCTGCGAATATCTCGATACCGGCGGCGTTTGGATACGCGAAGGTGAAAGCGGCCAAGCAGCCGAGGGCCGCGATAATCTCGACCGGGACCGAGATCGTCGATATCAAGAAAAAACCCGGCCGGGACCAGATCCGTAATTCGAACTCGATAATGCTGAAGGCACTGTGCGAGCAGGCCGGGGCGATCGCGACGGTTTATCCGAACGTCGGGGATGATATTTCAGATCTAAGATCTCAAATTTTAGATGCCGTTCGGAACGCGGACATTTTGGTCACCACAGGCGGGGTTTCGGTTGGGAAATATGACCTGACGAAGCTCGCGTTGAAGGAACTCGGAGCCGAGATATTTTTCGAGCGTGTAGCGCTTAAACCAGGCAAGCCGACGGTATTTGGTCGGCTGAAGGAGTCGCTGGTGTTCGGACTTCCTGGCAATCCGGTCTCGGCGGCGGTGACGTTTTATCTGTTTGTGCGGAAGGCGATCGCAATAATGCAGGGAATGCAGTCGAGCGAACTCGAGCACGCCTCTGCAATCACGTCGAAAGCGATCAAATCCACGAAGGACCGGGACGTTTATTTGCCGTCCGCACTTGAGATCATCGACGACGGGCGGCTTATCGTGGAACCAGTGAACTGGCATGGCTCGTCGGATTTCATCGGTTTCTCGCATGCAGACGCGTTGGCGGTCGTTCCGAAAGGTTCCGACATTGAGGCGGGAGATGTCGTCTCCGTGCTCTTGCTTCCCTAGCCGCTTTCAGAGAAAATCCGTTTCACAATGTCAGACCTTTCTCATTTCGACGAACAAGGCAATATTCGGATGGTCGATGTCTCGGAGAAAGAGGTGACGACTCGTCGCGCGGTTGCGTCGGGCAAGGTGCTTCTCTCGTCCGAAACCATCGCGAAGCTCAAGGCAAATGAAAACCCAACGGGGAATCCGCTGGAGATCGCACGGATAGCGGGGATAATGGCGGCGAAGAAGACTTCGGAGCTGATCCCGCTGTGTCATCAGATCGCTCTTTCGAAGGCGGATGTACGGATCGAGTTCGTCGAGGACGGGCTTGCGATCGAAGCTGAGGCTGTCACTACCGCTCAAACCGGCGTCGAGATGGAAGCGCTGACGGCCGTTTCCATGGCTGCCCTGACGATCTACGATATGTGCAAGGCCGTGCAGAAGGATATCGAGATCACCGACATTCGACTGGAAACCAAAACAGGTGGAAAGGCCGACTACGAGCGAAAAACCTTCGCCTGAACCGAACTTTCGGGTAAACTTATTCGTAATATCTAGCACCTACTCTGAGGGAGAATTACACCGAAATGAGATACAAAGTCGCACGCGAGGCCGAACCGGCATTAACGCTTCTGATCGTCGCAACGATCGTGAGCATCGGGCTTTGGATTATTTCGTGGTATATCCCACTGTTTGCGTATCTCACCTACCCGCTACGGATATTCGCGACGTTCATTCACGAAGGTGGGCACGCTCTTTCCTCAGTACTGACGGGAGCTTCGGTGTCCAGCCTTTCGGTTTCTGCAGACGGCAGCGGAGAGGTTTATTCGATGCCGACGGGGCTTTTCTCGGGGTTGCTGATCTCGAGCGCGGGATATCTGGGGACGACTGCATTCGGCGTCGGATTGCTTGCGTGGATGCGTTATGGCCGTTCGTCGCGGATCGCTTTGCTGGTTTCGGCCGGATTCGTGGCGTTCATGACGATCGTTTTCGGATTGATCACTCCGTTCTTCAATTTCTTTACAACATCGACTGCCGGCGGTTTTTTCTTCACGATCTTTTCCGGTGTAATTCTCGCCATCGGACTAGCGGCTATCGCTAAGTTTGCAACGGCAAAATGGGCGAACTTTGCGGTCGCGTTCCTGGCGGTCCAGTGTCTACTCAATGCCGTATTCGATCTCATCAACGTGTTCTTCATTTCGGCCACCACCTCGATGCACTCAGACGCCGCCAACATGGCTGCCGCGACCGGCATCCCCGGAATGGTCTGGGTGCTGATTTGGATGGTCGTCTCGATCGTGATGATCTCCGTCGGGCTCCGCGTCTACGCCGTAAACAAGAACAAGGCAACAGCGACCGATTCAGTTTTTGAAGACTAATTAACTGGACCGCAGGCGTCCCGCCTGCAGCTCGCGTAAGCGAGCTTTTTCTTGCAACAGCACTCCCATTCGTGATACAACTTTCTTCCTATGAAAGCCGCACTGCTTCTGCTTCTTTTTGTCGTAGGCATCTCTGCCCAGATCAAGAAACCTGAACCGCCCGCTGTGAAGATTCCGTTCGCTGAATCCTTGCAGGCGGTCGTCGTGACGACTGACGAGTGGAGCGACACGTCCGGTGACGCTCGGCTTTTTGAACGAAAGGATCTGCGTTCAAAATGGAAAACGGTTGGTAAGGAATTCGATATCGTCGTTGGGCGCACCGGGCTGGCATGGGCTCAGGACTCGGCTCCCGAGGCTGCGTCGACGTTTAAGAAGGAAGGGGACGGCAAGTCTCCTGCGGGGATATTCCCGCTCATTTTCGCTTTCGGAAAGGCCGAGTCGATCACGTCGAAACTCTCGTATCGAAGAATAGAAGATCAGACCGAGTGTGTCGATGATGTGAACTCGCATCATTACAACAAGGTTGTCGGGCGGCTGCAGGTTGGGATCTTTGATTGGAAGAGTTCGGAGAAGATGGCGGAGATCACGCCGGAGTATGATCTGGGTGTTTTTGTCGCGTACAACTCGTATCCGGTCGTCAAAGGAAATGGTTCGTGCATCTTTCTCCACATCTGGAAGGACGCGAGTACGCCTACGAGCGGGTGCACGGCGATGGCTCGTGAAGATTTGGAACGGGTTGCTGGTTGGCTCGATCCTAAGAAAAATCCGTATCTGGTGCAAATGCCGGAGGCCGAATACAAGGCGTACAAGAGATCATGGAATCTCCCATAGAACGGATCACATTGGCTGATATTCCGGTCGGCGGCAGGCTGCTCGTGCGCTCAAAGAAGGATTGGCGCGTGGCGGTTGTTTCGCGGAAGACGGATGAGTTTATCTCCATCTCGATCGCTTCACCCTCCGGCTACAACTATCGGATTCGTCGAACATCCGACGTGCAGATCTTTCTTGATGGACTCATTCCCTTTTTACCTCGAGAGGAGTCGGAACCTTGGCGGGAGAATTTTACGGGATATGATGTGAGATGGTAGACCGTCGCTCGAGATAAAAAAGGGAGGCAGAGCCTCCCTTAATTATTTAATCTCTTTGGAAGGGCAAGCCCTTCCGCTCATCATCGCGGCAAGCCGCAGAAGTTAATTCCCTGCACGCGGATCGGTGCGGGGTTTTGCGTTTTTTACGTATTTGTCGAACCATTCGATCGTCTCGGCGAGCGTGTGCTCGGTCGATTCGCGGGCGGAGTATCCGTGCGATTCGTGCGGCAGCATTACGAGACGAGCCGTGCCGCCGTTGCCGCTGATCGCAGCGAACAGACGCTCCGACTGGATCGGAAATGTGCCCTGGTTGTTGTCTGCTTCACCGTGGATCAGAAGTATCGGCTCGTTGATCTTATTGGCATAGAAGAACGGCGAGACCTCAGTATAGATCCTCGTAGCCTGCCAAAAGTCGCGAATCTCGTCCTGAAAACCGAACGGCGTGAGCGTGCGGTTGTAGGCGCCGCTGCGGGCTACACCTGCCCGGAACAGATCGCTGTGAGCAAGCAGATTGGCGGTCATGAATGCACCGTAGCTGTGACCGCCAACGCCAACGCGATCGGGATCGGTAACGCCAAGCTCGGCGGCCTTATCGATCGCAGCCTTCGAGGCGTCGACGATCTGTTTGATGAAGGTGTCGTTCTTGGTCTCGGGCGGGCCGACGACCGGCATCGACGTATTGTCGAGGATCGCGTAGCCGCTCAAGAGTAGGAACAAGTGCGAGTAACCGCCGATCTGCGTAAAGCGGTTTGTCGAACCGGCGACCTGCCCGGCAACGCCCGCGTCGGTAAAGCTCTCTGGATAAGCCCAAACTATCGTGGGCAAGCGAGTTCCTTCTTTGTAACCCGGCGGCAGGTAGAGCGTGAACGATAGATCTACACCGTCGGCTCGTTTATATTGCACAAGCCGCTTGGTGATACCGCGAAGCTGCGGCGACGGGTCCTTGAAATCGGTTATCCGTTGCGATTCCATCGCTGTACAGACCTTTCCGGCTGGACAAACCTGCCGCAGGAAGAGATTTGGCGGGTCGACGACGGACTCTCTTCGAGTGATAAAGCGGCCGCTGTCGTCATTCAGCAGGGCAACAAAAGCTTCGTATCCCTCAACGCCCGATCGATACATTTCTTCGATCTTTAGCGTCTTGAGATTCATACGCCTTAAGAAAGGCCGATCGCCGTCGGGTGATGCGCCGGTGCCGGTCAAATAAATCTCGTCGCCGTCTTGGCGAATAAGCGATACGCCGTTCGGCTGAACGCGCGAGAGCGGCGCTCCGATGTCGTTGTAGCGATCGTTGATGTTGAGGTCGAAAACCTGCTTTGCGTTCGAAGGGTCTTGATATGTTGTTAAGAACATACGCCGACGCTGCGTGTCGCGATTGAAGTCGTAATAAAACATCGCTCCGTCCTTCTCGCCGAAGGACCGGCCCTGAAAGCGGTGTTCTGTATTGAACATCTCGGACGGTGAACCGGCGAACGGAGCAGCGAACTTCATTATCTTGTCACGCTGGCTGACCTTAGTTCGCGGGTCGCCGCCGTCAAGAGCCTCGACCCAGCTTAGCGTTGCAGGTTCGATCGGGATCCAACTGATGTTTCGGGGCCCGACGGGAACGCCTTGCGGCGCGATGTTATCGAGCAGGGGAACATCGGGAAGCTTGTGGACGACCTTGCCGGTCGCGTCCCAAATCTCCTGCGCCTTAGGAAAGCGTGACGCCGGGTAAATATATGAGTACGGTCGCCGCACCATCGAGACGTAAACGTATTTGCCGTCGGGCGAGAAGCTCGCGTCGTTAAAGATCGCAGGCTGCCCTACGTTTCGGACCTTACCATCGACGCCGATCAACGCAAGCTGCGCCGTAGCGTAATAGTCATAGAGCCGTTCGTCATTAGGCGACCTGAGCAGGTCCTGGACTGTCGGGACCGTGCCGCGGCGGCCGGTCGTCTCTTGGATGTTCGGTGCAGTCGGCACGGTGTTTTGATAAGCCGGTGCCTGCCCTCGGCCGCTCGGAATGATCCCGGCCGAAAGCTGCGAGGAGCCTTCCCATGAGTAGCCGCCGAATGCGGTATTGAGCAGAACGTTGTTCACCTTCCGTGCCTTCGCCGTCGCAGTATCGACGATCCAAAGCTCGACTCCCGTCGGAGTAATATTGCCGAACGCAATATGTTTACCGTCAGGCGACCACTGCGGGCCCGAGATCTTTGCTCCCGCGGGCAGAGCGACAGATACCTCTCTGCCATCCGTGATGTTCTTGAGCTTCATCGAAACGGAATAGCCCTGAAGGTGAGGAGCGTTCGTGTTTGGATTAACGCGCGTACCCGCAAGCCTCAGCATAGGCTGAGCAAGGTCTGCGACCGGCGGATAGCGTAGCGGTTCGAGCAATGCGATCTTGTCACGGGTCGGCGAGATCGACGTCGCCGGGATCGCCGGTGCATCGAGGATCTCCTGGATGTTTGCGGGCGGTTTCTTGTAACCGGTTTGTGCAACGGCGGCGATGCAAAGTGCACCCACCGCGAGAAAAATTGAGGTCAACCTTTTCATTGTTTGGACTCCGTCAATGCCTTCAGAACTTTGGCGGCTAGCGCCGGAACGTGTTCGAACTCGTTAGCGTGATTTTCCGTGAATACGGCTATTACGACCTTCAGGCCGTCAGGGGTTTCAATGTATGCGGCGTCATGGCGGGCCTTGCTCGTCCAGCCGGCCTTTGACCATAGCTTTGCACCGGTCATTTTATTGTCGATCAATGCTTTGCCTATGAAATTTACCGCCTGGCTGTTGGGGTCTTTGTCGGTCGTGGTCCAGTCGCGTGACATCAAAGCGAGCATCGAACTGCTGCGGGCTTCGTTCACGAACCGGCGAGTTGCGATCTCAGCGAGAAGCCGTGCGGTCGCGTTGGTCGTGAGCATGTTACGGTTTTGGCCTTTGTAATTACGCGACTGCTGTTCTATGCCGTATGCGTCTTCGCAGAATGTTTTCTGGTTGATGTTGATGTTCGTGTAGCCAAGTGACGAGAAGAATCGGTTAACGCGATTGCGTTTGTATTGCCATGCCTCAAATTGTTTCTGTGGTAATTCGCTGCCGCTGGATGTGTCGGTCAAGACGTCGAGAATGTATTGGGTCGCTTCATTCGACGAATCGACGATCATATCCCGCAGCCCGCGTTCGAGTTCTTTGGTCATCACGATCTTGCCGTCCTCGAGCTGACGTTCGAGCGCGGCGATGTAGAACATCTTTACGACGCTCGCCGTGTAGAGTTGACGCTCGCCTTCAAAAGAGGCGGTTGTCCATTTCGCCGGGTCGCGAAGATCGATGACGGTCGCCGCCATCTCACCGGGTTTGAATTTTCCCGCTGTCATCACGTCAGCAACTGCTTTGTCGAGCATCGATTGAAGACTTTGCGACGGCTCGATCACCGGGGCGGCGTAGACTTTCGGCTTTACGATCTCGATCTTGTCGCGGCCTTTCTGCGCGAGGGTGATCGACGCAAAGAGACTGGTGGCGACAAGTATCGGAAAGATTCTTGTGGATTTGAACATTGGTTGTTATTAGTTCGTCTTTACGGAATGTAGTGCAATCGAGTATAAACGAAATACTTTCTCCGAAAAAGCTCTCCGCAAACCTGAGACGAAATGAGTAACGAAACCCTTGTACGCGGGATCGGCCGATGGGACCTGACCGCGATCGCGATCAACACAATTATCGGCGCCGGCATCTTCGGATTGCCGGCACGCGTTCACGGACTGATCGGATCTTACAGCCTGATCGCGTTCATTCTGTGTGCCGTCATTATAGGCTTCATCGTGTTGTGCTATGCAGAGGTTTCGAGCAGATTCTCGGCGACGGGCGGGCCGTATCTCTACGCGCGCGAGGCGTTTGGATCGGTGGTCGGATTTGAGGTCGGATGGCTTTACTGGATCGTGCGGATCACGACGTTTGCGGCTAACTGCAATTTGTTCGTCACTTATCTCGGCTTCTTCGATGAGCGGATCGCAACCGGTACGGGACGAGCGGTCGTGATCGGGGCCATCGTCGTTTTGCTGGCCGGAGTGAATCTGATCGGGGTGAAACAGTCGGCCTTGATGACAAATCTGTTCACTGCCGGGAAGCTGATCCCGCTGTTTGTTTTCGTTCTTGTCGGCATGTTTTTCATCCAGCCCGCGAATTTCAATTTCGATGTTGTGCCGCAGTATGACACGTTTTCAAAGGCTGTGCTGATCTTGATCTACGCGTTCGTGGGATTTGAAGTATCGGTGGTTTTGGGTGGTGAGACGAAGGACCCGCAGCGGACGATGCCATTCGCGTTGCTGGTTGCGGTTTTG
>JAQSDP010000051.1 GCA_029945985.1 bacterium
ACAGTTCGAGCGCCGCAGTTTTCGGAGCAAGCTCGCCGAAAACTATGTGAAGAAAGGTTATGAGAGAGAAGGCGATCGCAAAGGAGATGGTATGAAGCACTGCACCGGAAGCGATGAGCGAAAATCCGCTCACTCCGGCGAGCCAAACCAACACTGGATCCAATAATGATGCGACCGCCGGTTCGCCTATCCATCCCAAGCCGAGTGATGAAAGTGTTATTCCAAGCTGCGTCGCTGAAATATACGCATTCAGATTGTTGAGCATCCCCAACAATCGGATAGCTGCCTTGTCACCTTCAAGGGCAACCGATTCGATCCGAGACTTCCTTACGGCTACCAACGCGAACTCGCTGGCAACGAAAAATCCGTTCGCGAGAACAAGCACCACCACCGACGATATGCTCAATAGCGACCATCCTGCCGTAGGCCATTCAACAACTGCCGTGGAATCAGCGAAAAAGAGAAGGGAAGCTAAACTAGCGGGGCCGTCCATTAATTACGTGCTTTGTCGGTCATCCACGGCCCTCCATTCAGCCGCAAAACCCGATGAATAGGGCGAAGTATACCATATCGATTCAGTCATTCGCATCGATGATCTCCTGGATCAGCATCCTGCACGACCCGCATCCGCTGCCGGCACCGAGGAATTTCGCCACCTCGCTGACGTCTCTCGGATTTGATGCTCTGACGAATTGTTCTACAGTTTCTTCGGCAATTCCGAAGCAAGTGCAGATCAGGGGTTTCTCCCCGCGAAACTCTTCAACTCTTCGAACTCGGTAGTCGGAAAAAGCGGCTCGTATGGACTCAAGTACGGCCGTGGCACATTCTGAGCGTTCATTAGCCTCCGCGCCTCGGTTGATCTCTCCGTGCAGGTCGGTCAAGCGCATACCTCGGAGTCGTGCCAGGGCAGACTCTGCGGCAGCGACCATGAACCCGCACCCATTCGTTCTGTACGAAACCTCTTCGATAAGATCGGTAGGTTCGCTAATAAAGATTTCAGTACGAACAAAGCATCCACAATCTAACTTCGCTTCGCTTCCGGTCGCGTTAGCATTCTCAAGCGTTCCGACGAATCTCGGGTTTTGTATCACTTCTGCGATCTGTTTGGGATACACCGGCACGAATTTGAGTTTAGCAACAACCGGCGTTTTAGATAGAATCAAAGCGATGCTCATTCGCTTGCTGATTATCGCTCTTATTGCGATCGCTATTTCCGCCTGTGGCGCTGCGCCTCCGGTATCCGTGGGTAACAAGCCTGTGTCGATCAACGACCAGCCGCTGCGGGACGCACCGGGTCGTCCGCTTAAGCCGATCGGGGAAATGAACTGGACGACGTTTGAAGGTCCTGTGCAGAAGTTGAAGGATTTCCAAGGAAAGGTGGTGATCCTCGATTTCTGGGCGACATACTGTCCGCCGTGCATCGAAGAGATCCCCCACCTGAAGGAGCTGAAAAGGATCCACGGCGACGATCTCGTGCTGATCGGCCTCCACGTCGGCGGGGAAGAAGACCGCCCGAAGGTTCCGGAGTTCGTCGAGCGCCTCGGCATCGATTATCCCCTGGCGACGCCCGAAGATGCCCTTACGTCTTTCATATTCGGACAAGAATCGGCGATCCCTCAGACTGCTATTTTCGATCGTTCGGGCAAGCTCGTGAAAAAGATCGTCGGGTTCAGCCAGGAGATCAAGGTTCAACTCGATGAGGCCGTCGCCGCAACGATCAACGCGAAGTAGTCAATGGAAAACATCCACCAAGTGTCCGCCGGCGGTGTCGCCCATCGAGCTGAGGACGGGCAGATCCAAGTCGTCGTGATCAAAACGTCGACGGAGGGGCGTTGGCAGTTGCCGAAAGGCATGATAGACCCCGGCGAGACCGCGCAGATAGCCGCGCTGCGTGAGGTTCGCGAAGAGGCGGGTATAACATGCGAGATCATTGAGCCGCTCGACGTCATTGAATATTGGTTCGTGGGCGCGTTCGATGGGCCGAAAAAGCGTTATCACAAGAAGGTCCACTTTTATCTCATGAAGTATCTCGACGGTGATGTGAACGACCACGACCACGAAGTTGTCGAGGCCCGCTGGGTTGGCATCGACCAGGCTAAAAAGATGCTCGCGTTCGCTACGGAGAAGAAGTTGATAGCGAAGGCAAAAGGCCGATTGGGGGCTGCTGAATGAGAGATCTACCGGTCGGCAACGGATCGCTTCTGGTGAACTTCGACGATAAGTATCAGATCCGCGACATCTATTTCCCGCATGTCGGACAAGAGAATCACACCGAGGGGTTTCCGTGTCGTTTCGGAGTGTGGGCGGATGGTCAGTTTGCGTGGGTCGCCGACGCCGGCTGGGATCGCGTGCTTGAATACCTCCCGGAAACTCTAGTGACGGCCGTCACCCTCAAAAACGAAACGCTCGGCGTCGAACTGGTCTGCAACGACACCGTAGCGAGTCACGATAATACGTTTCTCAGGCGCGTCCGCGTAACTAATCTCCGAGGATCTCGAGCCAATTTCCGCGTTTTCCTTCACCACGATCTGCGGATCTACGAGAATGCCTTTGGCGACACCGCGTATTACGACCCGGAAACGCAGGGCTTGATCCACTACAAGAAGCATCGCTATTTCCTTATAAACACCGAACCGCATTTTGACACTTTTGCGACCGGCCGAAAAGCTTTCAAGGGACAGGAAGGCACCTGGCGCGACGCTGAAGATGGAAATCTGCAAGGAGGCGTGATCACGGAAGGATCCGTCGATTCGACGCTCGGCGTGCACTTCTCGCTCGACGAAGGTGAGTCGTTCGAGTTCTTCTATTGGATCGCGGTCGGCACCAAGCACGAAGAAGTCGCAAAGTTGAACTCTCTTGTTACACAACGGACGCCGCAGGTCTACCTTGATTATACGGCGAACTACTGGCGGGTTTGGGTAAACAAGAATGACAAGGATCTGAGTGCCCTGCCGCTTGCCGTCGCCGAATTCTACAAGCGGTCGCTCCTGATCGTCCACACGCAGATCGACAAGGGTGGAGCGATCCTTGCTGCGAACGATTACGATGTAACTGAGCGTGCGACGGACCACTACAGCTACCTATGGACCCGAGACGGGGCATTTGTTGCCAATGCTCTCGATCTTGCGGGCTATTCACACCTCACACGAAAGTTTTTCGACTATTGCGGCAAGATCGTCCACAAGGACGGTTACTTTCTCCAGAAGTACAATCCGGATGGTACCCTCGCGTCCGGCTGGCACGCAGCCTGGGATATTCATCGCAAGGAGAAACTCGTCCCGATCCAGGAAGACGAGACCGCGTTGATCCTTTGGGCACTTTGGGAACACTATGGCCGATATCGCGACATCGAGTTCGCGCATCGGATGTATCGCAAAGTTACGGTTCCTTGTGCGAACTTCCTCTATTCGTTTCGCGATCCTAAGACAGGACTTCCGAAGCCGAGCTGGAACCTGTGGGAAGATCGCCACGGAGTTCATACATTTACCTGTGCAACCGTAGTCGCGGGGCTCAAGGCGGCCGCGAACTTTGCCGTGCTCTTCGCAGAATACGAGTTAGCCGAGCGTTACAGTGCAGCGGCCGAGGAGGTCGTCGGCGCGATGCGGAAACATCTTTATAGCGAAGAGCTCGGACGTTTCCTCCGTTCGCTTCAAACGTCCGGCGACGGCGGTCTCAAGCCGGATCCGACCGTGGACGCATCGCTATTCGCCGTCTTCTATTTAGGCTGCCTGCCCGTAGACGACGAAATGATTGTTAAGACGATGGAATCGATCCGCACACATCTAACCGTCGAGGGTGGAATTGCGCGATTTCAGCAGGATGGTTATATGCGGGTTTCCGAAAAGTTCGTCGGAAATCCGTGGTTCATCTGCACGCTTTGGATGGCCGACTATTTCATCGCGTCGGCAAAGTCTGAAGAAGACCTAAAGCCTGCGATGGAGATCATGGAGTGGGTCGTTGAGCAAGCACTGCCCTCCGGGGTTCTCGCCGAACAGCTTGATCCGGAGACCGGTGCACACGTATCCGTGTCGCCCCTGACCTGGTCGCATTCGACATTTATCGCCACCACCTGTAAATATCTGACGAAACTCGCCGAAGTAACTGCACCGTAGCTTTGGGTGCCACCCGTGGTCGGCTAGAATCGATATCAATGAGAAGAGCAAAGATTCTTGCCACCCTCGGCCCGTCCTCCAATACAGAAGCAGTGATCGAAGCAATGGTGTCTGCTGGCGTCAATGCGGTGCGTATCAACATGTCGCACGGCACTTACGAGACGCACAATGCTGCGATCAACGCTACCCGCTCTGTCGCGCAGAAGCTGGGCGTGCCGATCTCGATACTTGTTGACCTCTCAGGCCCGAAGATCCGTACGAAGTCTCTTGAGAACGGAACTCCCGTCGTTCTGACGGTCGGTGAAAAGTTCACGATCACCACCCGCGACATCGTCGGAAATTCCCGCGAAGTGTCCACCAACTTCTCCGAGTTGCACACCTGCCTGGAACCCGACGCGACTATATTACTTGACGACGGAGCTTTGGAGCTCCGGGTTGAGGAAGTGGATGGGCAGGATGTCCACACTCGCGTGGTCGTCGGTGGAACGCTTAGCGAGCGGAAGGGCATTAACCTGCCTAATACCGCGCTCCCAATACCGTCTCTGACTGAGAAAGATCGGGCCGATCTCGTCTGGGGTATGGGCCAGAATGTAGACTATATTGCCTTGTCCTTCGTTCGAACCGCCCAGGATTGCCGCGAAGTGAAAGATGAGATCAAGCGGCTGAATCAGCGGAAAATGGGGTGTGCTCTTTTGGTCGCAAAGATCGAGAAAGCCGAGGCGATCGCGAATCTCGACGGGATAATTGCAGAGACTGACGGCGTGATGGTCGCCCGAGGAGATCTCGGTGTTGAGACAAGCGTTGAGCTTGTGCCGGTATATCAGAAACGGATAATCAGTCAGGCGGTCACCCACGATAAGTTCGTGATCACCGCGACCCAGATGCTGCAGTCGATGATCGATAGCCCTAACCCTACCCGAGCTGAGGCATCGGACGTCGCGAACGCCGTCTGGGATGGAACGGACGCCGTAATGCTGTCCGCTGAGACAGCGTCAGGATCTTATCCCGTAGAGGCTGTTCGTACGATGGCACGAATCATCGATTCTGCGGAAACTCTTAAACCGTCCGAACTTAAGAGACCGGTGAAATTCTCGCTCGCTCCGACCGGTCGAACGAGCCAGGCACTCTGCAAGGCCGCCGCGTACGCCGCGCGCGAGGTTATGACGGAAAAGGTGGCAGTATTTACCGAGTCGGGCCTTATGGGACGGAGACTCTCGTCGATCCGTTCGGGGCTTCAGACCTTTGCTCTCACGTCGTCGCGCGACGTTTACAATCAGCTTGCATTGATCTGGGGGGTCAATCCTTTTTACCAAGGTGACTTCACTGATTCGCAGCCCTTTCAGCTGGGCGAAGGCACTATGATGGATCTGCTCAACGCAGAATCGCACACCGGCGAGACCGCGGATCTTCTTAAGATCGGCGAAGAAACTCTGCTTCGGACAGGAGTGGTGGCTGAGGGTGAGACGATCATAATGATGGCAGGCCGCCTCTCGGGACTTGGATTGTCCAGCTCCGTTGTGGTGTGGACCATCGGGGAAGAGCTTCCCAGGAAATAGAAAAGGGCCGATAGCACGGCCCCTTCTTCACTGACTATCCGACTGTGAAATACTTCTCCAGGTCTACCCACCCGGCCAGTACCCGGAAGCCGCCGCCTTGATTCGATTCGCCGTACAGTTCCGTAGTCGCGACCTTGTATTCTCGCAGATTGATGTCACCGTCGAACCCTCCGTGCTGCCCGAGATCAAGTGTCTTCCATTGCGTTCCTTGTACTGAATCGAAAATGCCTACGTGGGATATCCCGTCGGTTTTCTTATTCGATGCTCCATTATTGAGGAGAGCGTATATATCGCCGGGCTTCGGTTTCTTGTCACTTGAGGCTTCGACCCAACAGCCATGAGCTATTCCAAGCTCGCGCACTCTGTTGGTCCCGTTGAGCGAATATTTGGTCATCCAATTATTAAAGGCCGTGCCTTTCAACCCTTTGCTAGCCGCGACCTGCTTGCTAACGAATCCAGGCAGCGATCCGCAGTTCGTATACTTTCCAGCCGTGCTTGTAACCTTTGGGTCATCTTTGCGGAGCTTGTCGGTCAACAGATCGTTATTGGAGCTCATGTAAGGCGCCGGCATCAGCCACCTAAGCCTCTCGATGTGGGCGGCCCGAACGAGCGGAAGCGGGCTTTTCGCGATCGCAAAAAATTTCGAATCCGCGCCGACATCCAAAGCCCACCTCACGATCGTATCCTTCATACTAGGTTCGACATCATACAATCGGGCGGTGCCCCTCATCGTGTCGTAGTCCATCGCTCTGCTTGGCGGATTATTCACGATAACGATGTTTTTGATACCGTCGAATAGCCACAATACTCCCCAATCCTTGTACTCGAATTTTCCGTTCTTTGCAGAGGTCACCTGTTTCCACGCCTGCGTCTTATCGTCGGACAACTGCCAAGTCTTGGCCGCCCAATTAAGCGTTAACGCCGGCCAAGTCGCCGGGTTGCTGTTATCGTCCACTCCAAACTTTATTAACATTTTCTGTCGATCTCCTTGTCGAACGGATGGGGGCGCGGTCAACAGGCCATACAGAAGCTGAGCACCGAGCTGTTCGCGGGTTTCTAGGTACCTCCACGCCTTACCAGTGACGCGATTCTATGCTCTGTTTGCGCTCGAGAAGCCACCCGTTTGGGTAGCAATGTAAGAACGTTAGTGGTGTCTCGAAGGAAGGTTTTTGCGTCCCCAGCGGAGAGACTTACTCATCCAGGCAAGCTCATCGAGAAATCCTTGCACCCGCTTTTCGTATGCGGGATCGAGTAGGTTGCCATCCCCGTCGAACTTCGTACGTACAGAAGGGAACTGAAGATCGGTGAACGTCGCAGCAAGCCCAAGCTCTCGAACAACCGGTAGGAGAGCCTCGCAAACTCGGGTTCCGCCCCATGGCCCAGCGGAGACGCTAACGAAGGCGACCGCTTTGTGGATGTATTCTTTCAGCAGGAGATCGAGCACGCTCTTTAGCACCCCCGGGTAACCGTGGTTGTATTCAGGCGTCACGATCACGAGTCCATCCGCCTTTATCACCGCGTCACGCCACTGAGGAAAATCTCCGCCGATCTCAGTTCCATAGTGTTCCTGTGGCAGTGCGAAGTCGCGAACATCAAAATACTGCGGCTCGATGTCCTCACGCTCTTGCATCTTCCAAAAAACCCACTTCGCAACGTTTTCGCTCGCGTTCTCCCGCCGGTTCGTTCCTAGCAAGATCGGTATAGACAGAATTTCGCTCATATTGGCTTCATCTCCGTGAGTACTGATTTCATTCCATGATTCTACGAGTAAGGCTCATCTGTCGGTGGATAGTGCGGGGCAAGGCTTCGCTGTCCCTCGAAGTGATTCACAATATCCGATGCCGCTTTTTTCCCGACGAAAGGTGACATTTCTTCGATGGTCGCTTTTGCGATCCTCTCGATCGAGCCGAACTGACGCAAAAGTTTCATCTTGCGTTTATTACCGACTCCTGGAATCTCCGAAAGCTCTGATGTGAAATCCCGCTTCTCGCGGCGTTTGCGGTGAAACTCGATCGCGGTTTTGTGGGTTTCTTCTCGGATCTGCAGGATCAGCCGAAATGCGAGCGAGTTTCGATCGAAAGGGATCGGGTTGTCTTCGCGTCCGCGGATCAGCAAATGCGAGATCTGATTGTGCTGTTTAGGCGGTTTAACTAGGCCGACGAGCATTATCTGCTCAAGGTCTAGCAACTTCATGGCAGCCGCTGCCGCGGATAGCTGACCCTTTCCGCCGTCGATGAAGATCAGCCGAGGAAGTTGGCCGCCCTCGTCCATCATTCGTTTGTAACGGCGAAAAACCGCCTCGTGCATCGAGGCAAAATCATC
>JAQSDP010000052.1 GCA_029945985.1 bacterium
CTGGCGGTTCGAGCGGAGATCGCGAATACTCTTGATCGTTCCGTTCGCCGCGACCTCGACCGAGTAAGAACTATTAGTGGATGAGGTGCCGGCCGCAGACTTTAGTGTTGTTGCTGGTCGGCCTGCGGCAATCGACACCTCATAACTTGAATAACCGAATGAGGGAACATCTTTTGCGACGAAGATCGCGTTGCCGCTGTCGTCCACGTCAAATAGCACGACCGATCCGGTTGAAGAAGTTTTGATCGATGAGATTTTGGATCCAGCATCGGGCGGAGCGATCTTCACAACGTCTGATCGGATCCACGATAGATCGTTATATACGACGATTGGTCTAACGTTCGCAGGCGATCTCGCGGGCGAATCGAAACGTGTTGGTTGGGCGATCACCTTCACGCCATCCCGAAGCAGCATGTCTGTCTCCGCTTTCGCCGTCGACGTCATCTCGACATACTGCCGGTTCTGATCCTCAAGCGGTTGACGGCTGTTGAGCTGCGGCCAGCCGTTGTTGCCGGCTCCGCTGTGCTCGTCGTAGGTCAGCGTGAGGTCCCAGATGGATGCGAAATTGCCGACAGGAGCGGGTATACTCCGCGTCATCGCGATCGCGCTCCAAAGAGTTTCTGCCGCGGGAGCGTGGTCCTGCGTGTAACGGGCCATCGCGGAGATCCGCGGGCTCTGGGTTTTCGCTTCCGACCATAGTCCGGACCACTCGCCCTTGTAGGTCGGGATCTGCGAGCCATATTTGCCCTCAATATATTTGAGAAACTCCGGAGGCGTGGCGATCTTCAGCTCGATCTCGGGGTGATGCCTTTTCCAAAGAGCGATCGCCTTCTGGAGATTGAGAACGTCGGTTGGCTCGACGAAATCATGCGAGTACATCGCCATCACAGCGTCGTATTTGTAGCCGGCATCGTTGTAGCGTTTCAGGAGACTGGTCATCCCGATCTCCATTTCCTGAATCGGCGTTGTCTTCCCGATCATATCGGGGTTGAACATCTCGAACGGGCGGCGGGCCGTGTATGGATCGAGCGAGTAAGGATCGAGATAATATTCGGTCACCGCTTCGACGTACGCTCCACGGTTTCCCTGTGAGATCCAGAGCAGGACCTTGCTGCCGTCGGGCCCTTCCCAATAGAACGGCACCCTGCCTGGAGCGAGAGCGGTTGCACTGTTGATGAACGTGTTCGCACCCGTGACCATGTACTTCGCACCGCTGCCCGCCAATACGGACGGCAGCGAGGTCGGGTGGCCGGGCACGTCGTTCATCATCACGATTTCGGACGTGATGTTGTAAGAATTTTTGAGCTTGGTGAAATCGTATGCGAGGCGATTAAGTTCTTCGCCGCCCATGAAGTCCGTGTGCATCGAACCCCACGCCATCGACATCGCGATGCGGCCCGAGCGGATCAGCTTCATCAGCCGCTCGATCTTTTCTTTAGCTTTTGGAAGAACAGATTCAGGCTTGCGCTGACGCTTTAGCCATTCGTTCACCTGCCAGACGCTTTCGATCGTCCACTTAAAGCTAGGATTTTCCTCCGCAACGCGAATGACCTCGTCGATATGCCTAGCGGCCCGCTCGCGAACCTTATCCGGCGGTTCGACAAATCCGAAGTCGTAGTGTGAAAACGGCACGATGTAAACGGTCTTTATCGTGCTCTCGGGCAGTTTTGCATTCTGCCCGAAAGAATGGAGGGAAAGCACGCTCAATACCAATAAAACTAGGAGGACGTTTATTGCTTTGAACATGCTTCCCCTCACCTGCCTATAGCTAGAAGTTGAACCGCGCCGAAAGCTGAATCTGCCGCGGTCCACCGAAGCCTAACAATCCGCCGAGCTGGTTACCGACCGTCGCGAAGCTCTCGCCAAAGCTCGCACAAACTCCGACCGCTCCGCTGCAAGTCAATCCGCCTGACGGGTCGGCAAAGTTTTTCCGGTTGAAGACGTTGAAGATCTCCATTCGGAGCTGAAGCGACGTATTCTCGGTGATCCGTGTGTTTTTTCCGAACGACAGATCAACTTGCCCAAATCCCGGTCCGCGGAGGATATTTCGTCCTGCGTTTCCGAAGACGCCAGGGCCGGGGTCATTAAATGCCGCCGCGTTGAACTGACAGTCGGGAACGCTGTAATTTGTGCAGCGGGTGTCCACACCCGCCACTAAATTCGGGCGGAAAGTAAATCCGCCAAAAATTCCGCCCTGTCGGACAGGGTTCACGGGCAAACCGCTGCGGATCTGGATGATCGAATTGACGTTCCAGCCGTCGATCAACCAGCGGGGGCCGTCGCCGAACCATTCGCGGAATCTTAGTTCGTAGCCTGCATCCATCGTGAAATTGTGACGGACGTCGCTATCGGAACTCGCGCGGTCGTTATCGATATTATTGTTGTCCTGGTAGTCCTTAAAGAACCCGGCAACGTTGTCTATGGCGTGGCTCCAGGTGTAATTCGCGTTGAAGCGAAGACCTTGAGAAAGGTTTCGACGGAAGTTCACTTGCATCGAGTGATAGTTTGATGACGGATAGCCGCCAACCACAAAAATATCACCGTAGTTTGCCGACAAGGGCCGGGTAGCTCCGTCGACGGGATCTCTTCGATTAATGTTGCGCGGACTGACGACACCATCCGTAAGAATGTGTGTCACCAGATTACCGACATAGCCGACCTGCAGCGTGCCGATGCCGATGTCCTGCTGGACATTGAGTGACCACTGCTGAGCCATTGCCGTCTGAATGTCCTTTTCGATGTGATAGGCAGCCGGGACGCCGCAGTTATAGATGAGCGGGTTAATAGGATACTCAAAAGTTGATCCGCCATTACAAGTCCCAAATATCACGCCGAAAAACCACTGGAATAGGTCGACGGACTGCGAGGGATAGGTGTTAGCTTGGGGCGAGCCGTAGCTTCCGGGAAGTTCACGGTTGTAGAAGATGCCATACCCACCACGAAGGACCGTCTTCTGAGTACCGAAGACATCGAACGCAAATCCGAGACGGGGGCCGAAGTTGTTCGTGTCGATGTCGTGCAGATTATCGCCGGCCGGAATGAAGGAAAGGGTGTTGAGGTCAAAATTATTAAGCCGGTCCTCTTTCTCACGCGTGACAGTGCTGACGTCATAACGCAACCCAAGGTTTAGCGATAGCCGCGGATGAGCCTTCCAATCGTCCTGAAAAAAGAACGAGTAGTTCTCGTTCATATATTCCAACTGCGGGTGGCCCTGACGGGAGATGACGAACGGCGAATTGTTTGCAAGGTCGTTCAACCCGAAAAACGTCAGCGTCTCCTGGGTTATGGATTCCGCCTCACGCCGGTTCATACGCATCTCAAAACCGGCTTTCATCGAGTGGTTGCCGCGGACGAAGCTAAAAGTATCGAGAAAATGATAGACCTTACCGGTTCGGATCTGTTCGAACTGTGCCGGTCCCGGTGTCGAATAGAAGGGGTTAACAAACCCGAGGTCGAATCTCGGAAGGGTTGACGGCCCAGCCCCAACGTTCGTGAAGTTATGATTAACGCCGAACGCGAACTCGTTGACCGAATTACCTGAGAACGAATAGGTGTGCGACGCCTTGAACAACTGGACGCGAAGGTCGGCCGGGGCGATCTGATCCGTCGCAACACCATACGGCACCGTAGTCGTTGAGTCGTTAATGTTGTATCGGAACGAGAACTGGCTGCGGTCCGTGTGGATCCAGTCGATCTTGATCGAACCGGTATCTTCGCGAAGTTCACCGTCGCGATTCGCAATGTAACGCCCGATCTCTGCGATACCTGTGCCGTCCGGATTGGTGATCGAAGTGTCGGTCTCTACCGTGTTCGGCAGCGGCATGTTTGCATACGCCGGGGCGATATTGGCATTGAAAGTAGCTCGGAAGGCAGCAGTCGGAACCAGCGAGTTGAAGGCGATGCCGCGGGTCTGGCGAACGCCCTCATAGTTAGTGAAGAAGAACAGCTTATCGCGGATCATTCGCCCGCTGAAGTTGCCGCCGAACTGGTTCAAGCGAAACTTCTGCTTGCCTGCGAAATAGTCTTCCGAATCAAGAGCCTCGTTTCGGAAGAACTCAAAGACGCTGCCGTGGAAATCATTGCCGCCCGATTTGGTGATCGGATTGATAATCGCGCCGATCGCCTGGCCGTACTGGGCCGAGTAGTTCGACTCGAGCACCTGAACTTCCTGAACGCTGTCCATCGAAACCCGGTTAACGCGGGACTCAACGCGGCCAAGTACGTTAGACGTACCATTAAGGTCGACGCGACCGGCGTCAATACCGTCCACGAGGACACTAGTTCCGCCGAACGTGGAAGGAATGCCGTTTATGCTCGTCTGGAACTGATTGGTCGTCTGAACCGAGCCCGGAACCGTAGCCAAGAGAAGCGTGAAATCGCGGCCGTTAACCGGATTATCCGTCACGCGTGGCTGATCGACGGTGTCGCCGATAGTTGCGGTCTCTGTGTCGGTTCGCGTCTGGTCGATCACTTCGACTACAGCGCTCACGCCCGCCGCACTCAGTGCAACGTCGGCTCTAGCCTTTTCTCCGACGGCGAGACGCAGATCCTTCAGCGAAGTTGCCTGAAATCCGGTCGAAGACGCTTCGATCGTGTAATCACCGGTCGGTAGGGCGAGCACCTCATATCGCCCTTCCCCATCGGCTTGGACGGTGCGCTTATCGTTCGTACCTTGGTTTGTAACGGCAACGGTCGCGTTCGGTACCACGGCCCCGGCCGGATCGGTAACAACACCTGTTATCGAGCCCGTGTTCGACTGCGCGAATACGACGACCGACAAAATGAACGCTACGGCAAGGAGAGAAACCGCTCGCGTTATGGATTTTATTGCTTGAATGTTCATTGGATCCTCCAAAAAATCGAACTGTTTTCCCCTAGACCTTGGTGCAGCTCCCTTCAATCGGGATCGCCGCAATAGCGTTGAAATCGGGCGTCCAGACGCCATTGACCTTCGGATAGAATTTCTCAAGATTGTCCGCCGTGAGCGAGACCGTCGGCGTCTGATCGCGTTCCTCGACGGGCTGTTCGTCAAACAATTTAACGACACCGTCGATGCAACGAAGCCCGACATATTCAGGGAACATGCCCTGGCTTACTTTAAGAGCTTCTCGACGCATGAGCCACTCCTTCTCATGAACCCCCGAAAGCCCGAAACCTGCTACCGTCACCGTATTCGCGTCGAAACCTGCGGCAAGGTAACCTCTGTAAGCTCCCTGCGCTGTCTCATCGTCCATCGCGAATATCACGTCGACATCGCCTTTTTCAGCGAGTGTCTCGTGAGCGATCTTCTCGGCGATCGATGGCGTAGCTTCGCCGTTGATGGATGCAGTAACTATCGCGTCCGGCTGAATGCTGCGAACGCCGTCAACAAATCCTTCGCTGCGAAGAAGGCACGGACGGAGCCACGGCAGGCCGACGTCCAGCACGCGAAGCGGCGAGCCGTCAGCGTTCTTAACATTGCTGCCAACCCATTTACCAAGATCGAAACCCGCGTCATAATCGCAGATCGCGACCATGGTAGCCATTCCGTCAACCGGATTTGCCTCGACCACGACGGGAACACCCGCATCCGCAGCTATTTTCAGAACGTCTTCAAGGCCAGTGGTATTTGCCGGCGTCAGCACGATCGCATCTACCCGTTGGACCAATTCGCGAGCTTGGGCGATTTGATTCTCCACGGATAATCCCGCGTCGAGGATCTCAAGCTCGATGCCATACTGCTCCCCTCGCCGCTTCATCACCTCGATCACGATCTGGTACCAGATGTGAAAACTGTAGTTGGTCAGATACCCGACCTTTGCCGGTTTCTTCGACGCATCTACGAGCGGCACCGCTTGTATCGCTGCGTCCAATCCGGGCGGCGGATCGTACGGCGTCACCGGTGCGTGACTTTCTTCTGCTGCTGCATTACTCATTGCTAATTAACCTCTATCGAGAACTACTCGGTCTTCGGCACTCCGCCGATCTGCGTAAGCAATCCGCCATCAACCGCCCAAACCGCTCCGGTCACAAACGATGAACTCTCGTGTGCGAGAAATGCCACCACCTCGCCGATCTCCCGCGGTTGGGCGATCCGGCCGAGCGGATGCATCGCGTTGCAGGCGTCGTACACTGACTGCGGATCCGGGTCGAGTGACGCGGCCCACTTGAGCATCGGCGTATCGACGGTACCGGGACATACCGCATTTGCGCGTATGCCGTCCTTTGCAAAATCCATTGCCATCGAACGTGTGAGGCCGATCAGGCCGTGCTTGCTTGCCGTGTAAGCAAGCACGTTCCGCTGACTTGCCAGTGCCTGAACCGACGAAACGTTCACGATCGAACCACCTTGCTTCTGAATGTGTGGAATACAAGCCTTGGCCGCGTTCCAGGCGCCTTTCAAATTCACGCCCATCACCTCGTCCCACTGAGCTTCGTCGGTCGAGACTGCTGTGCCGTAGCGTTGAATTCCGGCGCTTACGACAAGCGAATCGATTCTTCCGAAAGCCGCGGCTGTCGCGTCCGCGGCTGTTTGTACTTCGTGAAAGTTCGCGACGTTCACCTTGTGGAACATAGATGGATGTCCGGCCTGCTCAAGATCGGACACCAACTCGTTTCCCGCCGCCTCATCCCAGTCGACGATCGCGACACTGGCACCGCGTTCGGCGAAGATCTCGCACGCAGCCCTGCCGATCCCGAGAGCTCCGCCCGTGACGAAAATTACCTTTCCGTCAAACCTCATACGGCCCCCTTGGCGGTGTGGATCCCATCGAAGTTGTTTGCGTCGTCATCCGACTGCGGAGCCGATGCCGGCGGCAGCGTCTTATACCAGGTGAAGTAGAGAATGATCACCGAGACGAGTGTCAGGCCGAGCAACCCAAAACCGATCGAAAGCCGGTTTAGCACGAGATAAAGCATCGACACGTACAAAGCCGTGATCCCGATCATGGCGACGATCGTGTTGAAGAACTCGACCGCAAACGAGAGTTGTTTCTTGAAGTCAGGAGTATCTTCAAGAACCTCGCGCCGGACAGGTCCCCACAATCCGGCGGGCTGAACCTTTCTATAGAAATTCTTTAGCGTGTGCGAATCCGTCGGGCTCGTCAGCATCGAGACAACGATCGTCAGCAGCGTCGATGCGGCGGCAATCACGGGGAATCCGATGTAAAGCGGGAGCGGCTGGGCGAATACGAACTGATCGAAGAATACCTGACCGAGCGACAAAGCCATTCCGCCAAATACGCCGGCAGCGTACCCCTGGCCATTCAGCCGCCACCAATACCAACGAAGCACGTTCGGCGGCAGAATCCCGGCCGCGAGTGTGCCGAAGATCCATAGGAATGCGGTGTTGATCGACGTACCGAAAACCGAGATGATCAGGCCGGTCAGGATCAGCAACGCCGAGGAGAGGTAACTGACCCTAACAAGAGTCTTATTGTCAGCATCCGGATTGATGTATCGCTGATAGATGTCTTTAACAAGGTACGCAGCACCGCCATTCACGGTCGAGCTAAAGGTCGCGAGAAAGCCTGACAATAGTGCCGCGAGCATGAATCCAACTAGTCCGATCGGCAGCATCGAACCAATGATCAACGGTAACGCAGTCTCCGGATCGGCCCGGAGCTTTTCGTCGAGCGCCGCATTCCCAATTCCCATGATCGCCATCACTGCGATCGCCATTGCGAACGGCCATCGCACCGTGTGAATCAACCCCCAGAGAGCGCCGAGCTTCGCCGCGTCGCGCTCATCCTTGGCCGCGAGGAATCGTTGGAAGTCGTATAACTGTTCGGGGCCACTGAAGCACAGGAGCAGTCCTTTCGCGACCCAGACCGCAACCAACGCTCCAAATAACGAATAGTCAGTTCCCCCCGCGATCAAACCTTGGAACGCCTCAGGCTGCCACGATGGCATGATGTCGCCCCATGTCGCAGGGATCTTCGACGCAAATTCAGCTTGGTTGAAATGCATGAAGCCAAGGATCGAGAAGATGATCGCCCCGGCG